>NZ_CATNVN010000009.1:0-26556 GCF_951230505.1 uncultured Neisseria sp. | reverse complement strand
AACCGAACACATCCTAAATATAGTAAACTAATCCCCTATTTCCCCGATTTGAAACACATTATGCCCCATACCATCCCTACCAACCGCTCCGACATCGAATGGCGCAACGAAAGTACACAAAAGCCACCCAAGCAAGCAGTTTACATACAAGAAGCAGGCGCAGCAGAAATCTTAAAAAATGCCCACGCGCAAACTGCAACTGTTTGGACTGGCGATTTTCACAATGCCAAGCAAGTCTTGGCCGCAATGAAAAAACGTATCCGCAGGCCGTCTGAAAAAAAGAAAGACGCACCTGCCGATATTCAGACGGCCTTTCACGCCCACCGTATGAAACAAGCTCAGCAAAGTCGTTTGCTCAATATGCTTGCCGTTGAAATCCAACCGAATTTTCAACTGGACAATGCACGCGCACCCGACATCTACTCCGCCCTTCGCGATGTTTACGACACACCAAACGACAAACCGTTTCTTTTGCCGCTGAATCAATTATTGGGTTTTATCGGCGCACACGAATGGCACAAAAAAGGCATAGACATTCCTCAGCTTGATGGAAAAATCCATGTTCCTTTCGGCGTATTCTCTCCACTGCGTGGCGAATATTTGGATTTAATCGCCCAAGCACCACTCGCTCCCCATATTCAGACGGCCTTTGACATCGGCACCGGCTCAGGCGTTATTGCCGCCATTTTGGCCAAGCGAGGCGTACCCGACATCATTGCTACAGACACCAACCCAAAAGCAATAGGCTGCGCCACAGCAAACCTCGAACGCCTAGGCTTAGATAAAGCTGTCAGCATTCAATCGATTGATTTATTTCCCGAAAGCTGCGCCGACCTTATCGTCTGCAATCCGCCTTGGCTGCCGGCAAAACCGACCTCTGCTATTGAGACTGCCCTTTACGACCCCAATCATGCCATGCTGACTGCGTTCCTCAACGGCGTACGCCAGCACTTAAATCCAAACGGAGAAGCTTGGCTGATTATTTCCGACTTAGCAGAACACTTGCATTTGCGCGATAAAGACTTTCTAAACCAATGCTTTCAGACGGCCTCGCTCAATGTAGTCGATATTTTGAAAACTAAACCGCAACACAAAAAAGCAATAGATGAATCCGATCCTTTGGCATTTGCCAGAAACAAGGAAACTACTTATCTGTACCGTTTAAAAGCGATATAAAATCAAGGCCGTCTGAACATTCAGACGGCCTTTAAGCATTTCCATAAAAGAAAACGGCATATCCGTAAAGATATGCCGTTGATGGGAGCAGGGACTGCTATATTTGGCAGTGGTTTGTGTTTTAGTCCTCTTGCGCCGCTGTTTGCAGGTAGTTTGGCAAACCAACTTTACCAATCAATTCCTGCTGAGTTTCAAGCCAGTCGATATGTTCTTCGTTGATGTCTTTTTGTTTTTCCAACAAATCACGGCTAACGTAGTCTTGCTGCTCTTCTGCAAGAGCGATGGCTGCAACCAGAGCATCATGTTTTTCATACTCTTTTTTCAGATCGCAGGCAATGATTTCTTCGGTAGATTCACCGATCAACAGTTTACCCAATTCTTGCAGATTAGGCAGACCTTCCAAGAACAAAATACGCTCGATTAAATCGTCTGCGGATTTCATTTCGCGGATGGATTGTTTGAAGAAGTGTTCGCCCAATTCTTCAAAGCCCCAGTTTTTCAAAATGCGGGCATGCAGGAAGTATTGGTTAATGGTAATCAGCAACAAGCCTAAGTTTTTGTTCAATTCGCGGATAACTAAGCGATCGCCTTTCATATTCAGCTCCTTATATGTTATACGCTAGATTACAGTTGGCTTTGGTAGTAGTTGCCTTCGCCGACCAATTCGATCAGACGCAGTTGTTGTTCCAACCAGTGAGCGTGATCTTCTTCAGTGTCTTTCAGTTGGGCAATCATCAAATCGCGAGTAACGTAGTCTTGAGCTTCTTCGCACAACTTGATGCCTTTTTTCAGCGCATCGCGTACTTCGTATTCAGTGTTCAAGTCTGCTTTCAGGCAAGAGATTACGTCAGTACCGATGTTCAGTTCGGCACGGGTCATTTTAGGCGTACCGCCCAACATCAGGATACGACGGATGAAGTCTTCGGCGTGAGTGGTTTCTTCTTCCATCTCGTGGTTCAAACGTTCGAACAGTTTGGTGTAACCCCATTCAGAGTACAGGCGAGAGTGGATAAAATATTGGTCGCGAGCAGCCAACTCACCAGACAATAATTCGTTCATGTAATCAATAACTGCTTGGTTGCCTTGCATAATTCTTTCTCTTTCTTTTAAAAGTTGATAATCACGAAATGAAGATTCGTGTGTTGTTATGGAATGAGGTAATTGTATGCACAAGTAGCACTTTTGACAAATTTTCTATTTAAAATACAAACAATTATCAAAAAAGTTAACCAGCCAAAAAGGCCGTCTGAAAAATTAATCCCCTGTTTTTAATAATATTTTTTTGACATTAGTATTAAGAATCCATTGCATTATTCAAAAACATTTACATTCGTTAACCATAAATAAAAGCAAATAATCCAACAAAATCAATCAAATTTAATTATGAATTATTCTCAACTGCTTTTGCCTCATTTTTTTGAATCTTCTATTCGGTCAATACTTAGGAATCGTGCTATAATTACCAGTTATCTTTTTTTTAAGCACCTAGCTGAAACACATAAATCATCATGAAACAAATCCGCAATATTGCCATCATCGCCCACGTCGACCATGGCAAAACCACATTAGTTGACCAATTGCTGCGCCAGTCCGGTACATTCCGTTCCAACCAGCAAGTAGAAGAGCGCGTAATGGACAGCAACGATCTTGAAAAAGAACGCGGCATTACCATTCTCGCTAAAAATACTGCCATCGAATACGAAGGCTACCATATCAACATCGTAGATACCCCGGGACACGCCGATTTTGGTGGCGAAGTGGAACGTGTATTGGGCATGGTTGACTGCGTCGTACTGTTGGTTGACGCACAAGAAGGCCCTATGCCGCAAACCCGTTTCGTGACCAAAAAAGCCTTGGCTTTGGGTCTGAAACCTATCGTCGTCATCAATAAAATCGACAAACCGTCTGCCCGTCCAAGCTGGGTTATCGACCAAACATTCGAATTGTTCGACAACCTGGGCGCAACAGACGAACAATTGGACTTCCCTATCGTTTATGCTTCCGGCCTCTCCGGCTTTGCCAAATTGGAAGAAACCGACGAGAGCAACGATATGCGTCCTCTGTTTGAGACCATCTTAAAACATACGCCCGCACCAAGCGGCAGCGCGGACGAAACGTTGCAACTGCAAATTTCCCAACTGGACTATGACAACTACACCGGCCGCCTTGGTATCGGCCGCATCCTGAACGGCCGCATCAAACCCGGCCAAGTCGTTGCCGTCATGAATCATGAAGAACAAGTTGCCCAAGGCCGCATCAACCAGCTGTTGGGCTTCCAAGGCTTGGAACGCGTACCTTTGGAAGAAGCTGAAGCCGGCGACATCGTGATTATTTCCGGCATTGAAGACATCGGTATTGGCGTAACCATTACCGACAAAGACAATCCTAAAGGCTTGCCTATGTTGAGCGTGGACGAGCCGACCCTGACCATGGACTTTATGGTTAACACTTCTCCTTTGGCCGGTACTGAAGGCAAATTCGTGACTTCCCGCCAAATCCGCGACCGCCTGCAAAAAGAATTGCTGACCAACGTTGCCCTGCGTGTTGAAGATACTGCCGACGCTGATGTATTCCGCGTTTCCGGCCGTGGCGAATTGCACCTGACCATTTTGTTGGAAAACATGCGCCGCGAAGGCTTTGAATTGGCAGTCGGTAAACCGCGCGTGGTATTCCGTGAAATCAACGGTCAAAAATGCGAGCCTTACGAAAACCTGACCGTAGACGTACCAGATGAAAACCAAGGCGCGGTCATGGAAGAACTCGGCCGCCGCCGTGGCGAATTGACCAATATGGAAAGCGACGGTAACGGTCGTACACGTTTGGAATACCATATTCCTGCACGCGGCCTGATCGGTTTCCAAGGTGAATTTATGACCTTGACCCGCGGTACCGGCTTGATGAGCCACGTTTTTGACGACTACGCACCGGTTAAACCCGATATGCCCGGCCGTCACAACGGCGTATTAGTTTCTCAAGAGCAAGGTGAAGCCGTTGCTTATGCCCTGTGGAACTTGGAAGACCGCGGCCGTATGTTCGTTTCTCCAAACGACAAAGTCTACGAAGGCATGATTATCGGTATTCACAGCCGCGACAACGACTTGGTGGTAAACCCTCTGAAAGGTAAAAAACTGACCAACGTCCGCGCCAGCGGTACAGATGAAGCCGTGCGCCTGACTACGCCGATCAAATTGACTTTGGAAGGTGCAGTTGAGTTCATCGACGATGACGAACTGGTTGAAATCACGCCACAATCCATCCGCCTGCGTAAACGCTACCTGAGCGAATTGGAACGTCGCCGTCATTTCAAAAAACTGGACTGATTCTGTTTGATTGACGCATTTTAAAATTAAGGCCGTCTGAAAAGTGTTTTAGAAATCCTAGATTTCATTTTTACACTTTCAGACGGCCTTTTATCATCTGTTCAAATAAAGTAAATCGGCATTTCTTCCGCTTGTACTGCTGCTTCATCAGCGCGATCATTCTTACGATATTGCCCCGGCGATATCCCATATTGCTTTTTAAATGCCTTGCCAAAATGCGTTTCCGATTGAAAACCGACCGAGAGCGCAACCGATAAAACCGAATCCGCCGTCTGTTTCAATAATAATGCCCCATGTTGCAAGCGAATACTGTTAACAAAGGCGTGCGGGCTTGTTCCCGTCTGCTGCTTAAATACTCGCATCAACTGGGCGCGAGATAAGTTGGCAATCACGGTCATTTTCTCGATATTCCATTCCTCTTCCGGCTTATCCACTACTGCCTGAAGCAAATTCCGCAAACGTTTGTCCTGCCAACCATTCAGTAAACCGCTTAATTGCGCTTCCCCATTTTTCTCCAGGCTGGCTCGAAGTAGAAATACCAGCAACACCGAAGCCAATGCGTTCACAACCGCTACCGAGCCGGACAAAGCCTGACCGCTCTCATATTGCAACAATGCCACCAAATACTGTAAAGAAGGATCGTTGATATTCAGCAAAACTGTGTCAGGCAGCCCTGCCATAATATCCGCCTGAGCTTCATATTCAAACCGCGCGCAGAAAAGATGCAAAGCCGCATCTCCTCCTGCATGACTCTGCTTGACTTTAAATGCGCCTTTTTTACTCGTCAGCACGCTGACACTGAAATTTTCACAACTGCTGTCGCTGCTCAAAGTATGCCCTACGCTGCGCGGGAAAAAAATGACATCCCCCGCACTCAGCAGCCTGGCCTCTTGCTCCCCATCAATTCGGATATAACCTGAACCGGCAGTTACGATATGTACCAAACCATGCGCACGCTTTGGCTCATGCCGCACATACCACTCCCCCCGAAAAAGACATTGAACATCCACGCTGCCTTTTACCTGCGCCAATTCGACCAGCCTATCCAAAATATCCATAGTGTTATTTACCAATAAATGAGATGTTTTGACGATTTTATTCTTCCAATTATTGCAATAATACACACACCAAACACAAACGGATAGGATTTTTTATCTTATCCACTCACATTAAGAAAGGACATATCATGTTTAAAGACTGGCCTGAACATACCGCCTTGGTAAAAAAAGCATTCGGCGAACTGGGTAAAAACCATCCTAAAATGCTGCAAGCCTACGGCGCACTGGATCAAGCAGCCGCTGCCGAAGCACTGGATGCCAAAACACGCGAACTGATCGCCATTGCCGTTGCCATTACCACGCGTTGCGAAAGCTGCATCAGCGTGCATGCAGCCGCTGCAGCCAAAGCAGGTGCAACCGAAAGCGAAATCGCCGGCGCATTGGCCACTGCTATCGCCCTGAACGCTGGTGCCGCTTATACCTACGCTTTACGCGCTTTGGAAGCAGTAGAAACCCAACGCTAATCGGTTTGTAAATCAGGCCGTCTGAAAGTCGACTCCCCTTTCAGACGGCCTGATGAAATGCTAAACTGATAAAGTTATCATATTGTTTTCTGTCTAATAGGAGATTGAACCATGAAGAAACTGCTGACCGCCGTACTTTTTGCCGCCGCTATTGCCACTCCTTTGGCTGCTTCCGCAGCCTCTATGCCTAAAGTTGAAAAAAGCGCGGCACAACCTGCAAAAGCAAAAGGCGTTTGGATTGATGTCCGCTCTGCCGAAGAATTTAAAGAAGGCCATTTGCAAGGTGCACTCAATATTCCGCACGACCAAATCGTTGAACGCATCAAATCCGTCAGCCCGGATAAAAACGCACCGGTCAACCTCTACTGCCGCAGCGGCCGCCGAGCAGAAGCTGCGCTGACCGAGCTGAAAAAAGCCGGCTACACCAACGTAACCAACCATGGCGGTTATGAAGACTTGGTGAAAAAAGGTTTGAAATAAACCTAGTTGATTTTAAAAAGGCCGTCTGAAACTTTTCAGACGGCCTTTATTGCCATTACAGACAGCAACTTCCAAATCTCAAACGTTTGCTGAGACCGGTTTCGTGAATCAATTGTTTGATAACCAAAATATTGGTGTTATCGGCCAACGCGCGAATGCTGTGCGCTTCCATCGGCTCAAGACGGATAACTTGCAAGCCTTCGGTTTGCAAAACTTGATCCACCGTTTTGATTTCGGCCTTGCCGTTTAAAACCAAAAGCAAAATAATCGCATCCGCCTCATATGCCGGAATTTCATTATTCTTCTGCAGTGAAAGCTGAACAATCTCCTGATTGCCGTCTGAAGCAATCACGCCGCCCAATAAAGCTTTGGGGTCTAACTCATAATGTTTCATTATTATCCTTTCCGCCCAAACGTTGCCGATTCGTGGACAATCGCTCAAGCAAACCAGTACAATACCGCCCATCTTACCGATAGACACAAGATTGTCACATGAACATATTAATCTCAAACGACGATGGTTATCTTGCGCCCGGTTTGGCAGTTTTGGCAAGAGTGTGTGCAGAATTTGCCAATGTCAGGGTGGTTACGCCCGAACGCGATCGCAGCGGCGTCAGCAATTCCCTGACTTTAGACCGTCCTTTACAACTGAAACAGGCGGAAAACGGGTTTTACTATGTGAATGGTACGCCCACCGACTGTATTCATGTCGGTCAATACGCCCTTGCCGATTTCAAACCCGACTTAGTTTTGTCTGGTATTAACAACGGCGCAAACATGGGCGACGATACACTTTATTCCGGTACGGTTGCCGCCGCGACGGAAGCCTACCTGATGGGTATTCCCGCCATTGCTTTCTCGCTTGCCGATTCCAGCGGCCGTTATTGGGAAACCGCGGAAAAAGCCGCTTGGATACTGCTTTCCTACTTTCTCAAACACCCTATTTCCGAACCCATCTTATGGAACCTCAAAATGCCTGACGTCCCACCTGCGGACAGCCAAGGAATAAAAATTACACGGCTCGGCCGTCGTCATCATGAACAAAGCATTGTTCCCATGTATAATCCACGTGGCGAACAAATTTATTGGATTGGGCCGGTCGGCGATGTTTCCGACAGCGAAGAAGGTACCGACTTTGGCGAATGCGCGGCCGGCTTCATCACGATTACCCCCCTGCAAGTCGATTTGACTGCCTACGGACAAATGGAGCAAACCGCTTCCTTTTGGTCAGAAATCCCTGCACCTTAACAGTCCCTAACAGCCGAACACTTGAGAAACAAGCATATTTTTATTATGATATGCCTCGACGAGAACAATTACCCGAATACGAAAGTCATTAACATGTTGAAAAAAAGTGTATCTTATGCCGGATCGGCAGCTTTGGTTTTATTACTTGCAGCCTGTGCCAGCCAACAACCGGCTCCTGTAGTCGTCGGCACACAAAGCGGTGGTTCAACAACAGGCTCTACCGCTGACAATCCTTACGGTGCAGCGCCTTACAATACCAACACCAGCCCAGCAGCAGATGCTCCATACACTCCGCCGGCAAGTACACCTGCTCCAACATACAACAGCGGCAGAACCGGCACTTACACGCCTTCTTATGCGCCTGTTGATATTAATGCAGCGACACATACCGTTGTTCGTGGTGATACCGTTTACAACATCTCCAAACGCTACAACATTACCCAAGACAATCTGCGTGCATGGAATAACTTGGCTGACAACACCATCAGCGTAGGCCAAACCCTGCGCGTGAAACCTGAAGGCTACGTTGCACCTGCAGCTTCTGCAAGCAAACCTTCTACGCCAACAACTACAACCACTGCTCCGACTCCAAGCACTCCTGCCAATACACCACCTGTGTCTACCGGCAGCAGCCGCAACGTCAGCGGCATCACATGGCAGCGTCCAACTACCGGTAACGTTATTGCCAACTTCGGCGGCAGCAACAAAGGTGTGGATATCGCCGGTACGCAAGGCCAGCCTGTTGTTGCAGCGGCAGACGGTAAAGTCGTTTACGCAGGCTCAGGCTTGCGCGGTTACGGCAACTTGGTCATCATCCAACACAACTCCTCATTCTTGAGCGCATACGGCCACAACCAACGCCTGCTGGTTAATGAAAACCAAACCGTGAAACGCGGTCAAACCATTGCGCACATGGGTAATACCGATGCATCCCGCACCCAGTTGCACTTTGAAATCCGTCAAAACGGCAAACCGGTCAATCCGGCAAATTATGTTGCCTTCTAAGCTGATTCAAGCAACCTAATTTCAATTCAATCCCTGCCTAAATGTCATTTAGGTAGGGATTGTTTGTACCGGTTTCCCATGAAATTTCATCTTCCTCTTCTTTATACCCTGCTATTGGGCGGTTGCGCCGCGTTTTTGCCATCATTGGACGAACGCACCCAAAGCAGTTATCTTGACATCCCTTCAACGCCGCGACTGGACAGCGCCTTAGGTATTCCTTCTACTCCCTCCAAGGCCGATATTTCCCATATCTATCTGCTGAACGATGCCCATGAAGCCTTTGTCGCCCGTGCCGCCCTGATTGAATCCGCCGACCATACCCTCGATTTGCAGTACTATATCTGGCACAACGACATCTCCGGCAAGCTTCTCTTCAACCTGATTCATCGCGCGGCCGAACGCGGCGTCCGTGTGCGTTTGCTTCTGGACGACAACAACACCAACGGCATGGATGATCTCCTACTGGCACTCGACAATCATCCCAATATCGAAGTCCGTCTGTTTAATCCCTTTATTTTCAGAAAATGGCGTGCACTCGGCTATGTTGCCGACTTTCCGCGACTTAACCGCCGAATGCACAACAAATCGTTTACTGCCGACAACCGTGCCACCATTTTGGGCGGACGCAATATCGGCGACGAATATTTTAAGGTTAACGACGATACCATCTTTGCCGACCTCGATATCCTCGCCACAGGCCGCGTCGTAACCGAAGTTTCCCAAGACTTCGACCGCTATTGGGCAAGCCATTCCGTTTATAACGCAACAAGCATCATCAAACGAGGAAACCTGCAAAAAGGATTGGCAGAGCTTGATTACACCGACCAAGATAAAAATCAAACGCTCATCCGCTACCGTCAAAGCATCGAACACTCCAACCTCTATCAAAAAATGCAGAGCAACCTTATGGAGTGGCAAAGTGTCAGCACACGCCTGATCAGCGATGACCCGGCTAAAGGCTTAGACCGCGACCGGTACAAACCGCCTATTTCCGAACGCCTGCAAGACGCCCTCAAGCAACCTGAAAAAAGCGTTTACCTTGTCTCCCCTTATTTTGTGCCCACAAAATCGGGCGTTAAGGCCATAGAAAAGCTGATTCACAACGGCGTGGACGTTACCGTCCTGACCAATTCCCTCCAGGCGACCGACGTTGCCGCCGTCCATTCAGGCTACGTCAAATACCGCAAGCCCTTGCTTAAAGCCGGAGTCAAACTTTACGAACTCCAACCCAACCACGCCGTTCCGACCTCCAAAGACCGCGGCTTAACCGGTAGCTCAGCTACCAGCTTGCACGCCAAAACATTCATCGTGGACGAGAAACGCATTTTCATCGGCTCATTCAACCTCGACCCACGCTCCGCACGCCTCAATACCGAAATGGGCGTCGTCATCGAAAGCCCCGAAATCGCAGGCCAAATGCAGCGCACCCTCGTTACGACCACCCCAAGCTACGCCTATCAGGTAACGCTTGGCAATTACAACAAACTATACTGGTATGACCCAAGCGAAAAACGAACTTACGCACACGAACCCGAAGCCAAGTTCTGGAAACGGGTTACTTCAAAAATCCTGTCCATCCTGCCCATAGAAGGATTATTATAGAGGCCGTCTGAAAACTGAAATCATGCGGCCGGAGGAATTCACCATGTCTCGACTCATCTGTAAAACCCTATTTGTTTGTACCACCGGCCTATTGTTGGCCTCCTGCGGTACCACTGGCAAACATAAATCCCACAAGCCGCAAACAACCGCCAGAAAAGTCCAACCTGTCCGCATTTCCCATATCGACCGCACCCAAGGTTCGCAGGAATTAATGCTTCACAGCATGGGTCTGATCGGCACGCCCTACAAATGGGGCGGCAGCACTACATCCACAGGCTTTGACTGCAGCGGCATGATCCAATTCGTCTATAAAAACGCCCTCAACGTCAATCTGCCACGCACCGCGCGCGATATGGCCGCAGCCAGCCGTAAAATTTCCGATGACAAATTAAAAGCCGGCGATCTGGTCTTTTTCAATACCGGCGGCGCACACAAATATTCCCATGTCGGCCTCTACATCGGTAACGGCGAATTCATCCACGCCCCTAGCAGCGGCAAAACCATCAAAACCGAAAAACTTTCCACTCCGTTTTACGCCAAAAACTATTTGGGCGCACATACTTTTTTTACTGAATAAATCAAGGCCGTCTGAAAGGTATCCTGACATTATCTATACCTTTCAATCTATTGCTGATGAGTAAAGCTTGATTGCAAGATAGGCCCATGCAAAAATTTACCCATAACAAAGCAATAGAAAGATAACACTCAGTTTTAAAAGCTTAAATAATCTTCCGCCCTGTCATTTTGCAAGTACGAAACCATCAAGGATATATCATGCACACAGAATCCGTTCTCACCCTCCTCAAAACCCTGCAAAACCAAATCTGCGCCCCGCTGGAGCAAGAAGATGGCGAAGCCAAATTTGTGCATGAAGCATGGACGGGGAAACTGGGTATCGGCGAAACCCGCGTATTGAAAAACGGCGCAGTATTCGAGCAGGCCGGTGTAAATTTTTCGCATGTAAAGGGAACCAAAATGCCGGCTTCTGCCACTGCCCATCGTCCGGAATTGGCAGACGCGGCGTTTGAAGCCATGGGTGTGTCGCTGGTCATTCATCCGAAAAATCCTTATATTCCTACCAGCCATGCCAATGTGCGCTTTTTTATTGCCTACCCTGAAAATGCCGAGCCGGTTTGGTGGTTTGGCGGCGGCTTTGATTTGACGCCGTTTTATCCTTTTGAAGAAGATATCGTGCATTGGCACACAGTGGCACGGGACGTATGCGCGCCATTTGGCGAATCGGTTTATCCTGAATTCAAACAATGGTGTGACGAATATTTCTATTTGAAACACCGTAACGAAACACGCGGCGTGGGCGGCCTGTTTTTTGACGATTTAAACCGTTGGGATTTCGATTCCTGCTTGAACTTTATCAAGGCAGTCGGGGAAGGCTATATCGCAGCGTATCTACCGATTGTGGCAAAACGCAAAAACACGCCTTATGGAGAACGTGAACGAGATTTCCAACTCTACCGTCGCGGACGCTATGTGGAATTTAACTTGGTTTGGGACAGAGGCACGCTGTTCGGTCTGCAAAGCGGCGGCCGTACGGAAAGCATTTTGATGTCCATGCCGCCTTTGGTGCGCTTTGAGTATCAATATGCACCGGAAGAAGGTTCGCCCGAAGCACGCCTCAATCAATTCCTTATACCGCGCAACTGGCTGGAAGAAGTCAGCAGATAGTTTTACCTATAAAAGTCCGTCTAAAAAGCGATTCTCACTGGTTGAGACTACCTTTTCAGACGGCCTTTGCTTCAATTGCTTTGAATTTGCATACCTTTGCCTATTGTGCTGTTTCATCTCTATAGAGTTTTTGAGACAATGCGCCCATATAAAAATCACCTCACAAACCACACTAAAAAGGAATAATCGGTGAAACGCATTCTCTTATTTATCGCAACCAATATTGCAGTTCTGGTTGTCATCCGTGTTATTTTGGCCATCTTGGGCATCAACAGTACCGACCAAGTCGGCAGCCTGTTGGCTTATTCCGCAGTCATCGGCTTCAGCGGCTCGATTGTTTCCCTGCTGATGTCAAAAACCATCGCCAAACATTCGGTCGGCGCCGTCGTCATCGACCAACCCCAAAGCGAAGAAGAAGCTTGGCTGTTGGCAACTGTTGAAGCGCAAGCCCGCCAATGGAATCTGAAAACGCCGGAAGTAGCCATTTACGACTCTCCAGAGCCTAACGCCTTTGCAACCGGCGCGACCAAAAACAGCTCGCTCGTCGCCGTCAGCACCGGCCTGCTCGACCACATGACTCGCGATGAAGTCGAAGCCGTTTTGGCGCATGAAATGGCACACGTCGGCAACGGCGATATGGTAACGCTGACGCTCATTCAAGGTATTGTGAATACTTTTGTTGTCTTCTTGGCGCGTATCGTTTCCAGCATGGTAGCGCGCAACAATGATGGCAGCACTTCGCAAGGTACATATTTCATGGTCAGCATGGTATTGCAGATCGTATTCGGCTTCCTTGCCAGCATCATCGTGATGTGGTTCAGCCGCCAACGCGAATACCGCGCCGATGCAGGCGCTGCAAAACTGGTAGGGGCGCCAAAAATGATTGCCGCCCTGCAACGCTTAAAAGGCAACCCCAGCGACCTGCCGCAAACCATGACGGCAATGGGCATTGCCAGCGAAGCCAAAGATTCTTGGTTCAGTACCCATCCTTCTTTGGACAACCGCATCAACCGTTTGAAAAACCGCTAATCGAAAAACATCAAGGCCGTCTGAAACATCAATTTCAGACGGCCTCTTTTTATTTCTTCATCAAAGCCCGTTTGATGATAATCATCCAGTCTTTTTTATCCAACAGCGGCCGCTGGTTAAACACATCATATTTGCAACCGTCCAGCTTCTGCAAAATCAACTGGCCGCCGACAATAATCATGCGCAACTCAAAACTAATTCGTCCTTTGAGGGTTTTGCCCAACGGCGATCCGGCCTTCAGCATTTGAAAGGCACGTTGGCACTCGTACGCCATCAATCGTTGAAAAGCAAAGTCGGCTTTGCCGGCCGCAATCTGTTCTTCGCTGACTTTGAACTTCTGCAAATCTTCCTGAGGGATGTACACGCGCCCTTTCTGCCAATCTACCGCCACGTCCTGCCAGAAATTAATCAGCTGCAAGGCAGTGCAAATGCCGTCGCTTTGCGCCATGCTTACTTCATCGGTTTGCCCGTACAAATGCAGCATAATACGTCCCACTGGATTGGCGGACAAACGGCAATAGGCAATCAATTCGCCAAAGCTTTCATAACGGGTTTTGACCACATCCTGACTGAACGCCGCCAGCAAATCGTAAAACGGCTGTAGCGGCAATTGAAACGGCTCAATCGCTTCGTTGTACAAACGCTGCATCAATGCCATTTGCGGTTTCCCGCCTTGTGCAATGCGGTCTAACTCTGCCTTCAGTTCGTCCAGTTGGCGTAGGCGTTCGGCTGCTTCGGCATTGCCTTCGTCGGCAATATCGTCCGCCGTCCGCGCAAAAGCGTAAACGGTGTGAACCGGCTTACGCAAACGGCGCGGCAGCACAATGGAGCCGACTGGGAAGTTTTCGTAATGATTAACTGACATGGGAAATCCGAAAATTTAAAATAAAGTGTTTTTGCTGACAGGCCGTCTGAAATTCAGACGGCCTTACGTTTGGCCGCAAAGAAATCCTGCAATACGCTTTGGCATTCTCCTGCCAATATGCCGCCTAAAATTGCGGTATGCTTATTCAAACGTTTGTCGGCAAACAAATCGACCACGCTGCCTGCCGCACCGGTTTTAGCTTCGGCTGCACCATAAATCACGCGCCCGACCCGTGCCTGTATCAAGGCAGATGCGCACATGGAACAAGGCTCTAAGGTAATGTACACGTCACAATCTTCCAAACGGTAGTTTTGTAAGGCTTTGCCGGCAGCGGCAAGCGCATTGATTTCGGCATGATGGCTGACATTGTGGTCGCCAATGCAGGTATTGTGTGCCGTTGCGATTGCCTTGCCTTGATATACGATGACCGCGCCAACGGGGACTTCGCCCAATGCCGCCGATTGTCTGGCCTGTTCTATCGCCAGCCGCATAAAGGTTTCCATATCGTTTTGCGAAGGAAAAACGGCAACAGGCGGATGGTTTTTCAAGGTCTTGCCCAGCTCCGTCTTTCTCTCCTCGGAAATATGCCGGACATCCACTCCTGAAACTAACGCATCCAGTTGCCACAAGGTGCTTTTGGTTACGGTCAAACCCGACGCTTTCAGCAATAGAAATGCACGAACTGCGCTGATTTTATGCAAATCTTCCAGTGTACAAATACCCAATTCTTTTAGCGCGGCCAATGTTTTAGGCGCGAGTGGTGGCATGGTCAGCATGGATTATTCCTGAAAATGCTGACGCGCCAAGGCTAAGGCCGTCTGAACATAATCGCTGTCTGCGTAAGGATCTAACGTGTGCGCCAAAGGAATTTTCCGCAACCAGGTCAACTGGCGTTTGGCAAGCTGGCGCGTGGCGACAATGCCTTTTTCGACAAAGGTGTCATAATCGGTTTCGCCTTCGAGATAATCCCAAGCCTGACGGTAGCCCACGCAACGCATAGACGGCATATCGGCATGCAGTTGCGGATAATCGCGGCGTAAGGCGTGCATTTCATCTAGGAAACCGTGTTCCAGCATATTTAAAAAGCGTTTTTCGATTTGCTGGTGTAACAAATGACGGTCTTCAGGAATCAGGGCAACCGTGCATAAATCCAATAAATGCGCGGCCTGCTTCTGCTCCGTGAAATGTTCGCTCAAAGGCTTGCCGGTCAGAAGATAGACTTCCAAAGCGCGCTCAATACGCTGGCTGTCATTGGCTTTCAGACGGCCTGCCGTAATCGGGTCAACTTCCTGCAAACGGCGATATAGGCCTGCCAGACCGTATTCGTTCTTTTCCGCCTGAAGCTGTGCGCGCACTGCCGTATCCGCGCTAGGTAAGTCGTTCAAACCTTCCGTCAGTGCGTGGAAATACATCATCGTACCGCCGACAATCAACGGATAGCGACCGCGCGCATGTATTTCATTCACCAAGCGCACGCAGTCGCCGACAAAATCCGCCGCGCTGTAACTTTCCAGCGGCGAGATAATATCAATTAAATGATGCTGTACGGCGGCAAGCTCTTCGGCAGTCGGCTTGGCCGTACCGATGTCCATACCGCGATACACCAGCGCGGAATCCAAACTGATGATTTCTACCGGCAACGATTGGGCAATATTTAAGGCCAGTGCGGTTTTACCGCCGGCTGTCGGGCCGAGTACGGCGAAGGCTTTGGGCGCGTTCATAAGAAAACGGAAAAATTAAAAATGCGATTATAGCAAACCTGGGCAGACCATATTTCAGGCCGTCTGAAACATTTGCCCTACATTATCAAAAGCGTTACACTTGCTGCGCCGTTTCAGACGGCCTTTTATATTGATTTCAAACCTGCTGCTGCCGTCATTGCGCCGACAGTCAAGCCGTCAGTGACACTGCGTCGCTGTAAACACGAAAGAACACACTATGACCGTATCTCCCGTAGCCTTGCGCCGTCAAACCGAGCGCAAGCCGCATCCGACTGCGCGTTATTGGAAAAAATGCGATGTCGAGGCTTTATTCGGACTGCCTTTCATCGACCTCGTTTTCCAAGCCGCCGAAATCCACCGCCAAAACTTCAACCCGCGCGAAATCCAACTCTCCACCCTGCTCTCCATCAAAACCGGCGGTTGTCCCGAAGACTGCGCCTACTGCCCGCAATCGGCACACCACAACACCAATCTGGGCAAAGAGCAGATGATGGATGTGGACGAAATCGTCGAAAAAGCCAAAATTGCCCAATCGCGTGGCGCCAGCCGTTTCTGCATGGGCGCGGCATGGCGCGGCCCCAAACCCAAAGACGTGGCTGTCGTTTCCGAAATCATCAGCGCGGTGAAAAGCTTGGGCATGGAAGTGTGCGGCACCTTTGGCATGCTCGAAGACGGCATGGCGGAAGACTTCAAAAAAGCCGGTCTGGACTACTACAACCACAACCTCGACACCGACCCCGAACGCTACAACGACATCATCCACACCCGCAAACACGAAGACCGCATGGATACTTTGGGCAAAGTCCGCAATGCCGGTTTGAAAGTCTGCTGCGGCGGCATCGTCGGCATGAACGAAACCCGTGCCGAACGCGCAGGCCTGATTGCCAGCCTTGCCAACCTCGACCCGCAGCCCGAAAGCGTGCCGATTAACCAGTTGGTTAAAGTAGAAGGCACGCCGCTGGCCGATGCCGAAGATTTGGACTGGACGGAATTTGTCCGCACCATCGCCGTTGCACGCATTACCATGCCGCATAGCTACGTCCGCCTCTCCGCTGGCCGCAGCAATATGCCTGAATCCATGCAGGCCATGTGTTTCATGGCTGGCGCAAACTCAATTTTCTACGGCGACAAGCTGCTGACTACGGGCAATCCGGACGAAGACGGCGACCGCCTGCTGATGGAAAAATTGAATTTGTATCCGCTGCGCTTTGAATTGGAAGAAGAATACAAAGCCGCTCAGGAAACGCCCAAAATCAAAGTCGACTATTAACCGCCATCATAAAAGGCCGTCTGAAGCTTTTTCAGACGGCCTTTTATCATGATTCAACATCAAAACCTTCAATCTTCCGTATCCATTCTTCCTTTTCCGCCTCGCTCAAAAACGAAGCGCGGAACGAATTGGCGCACAAGGTTTTGATTTCTTCCGCACTCAAATCCAAAGCCTCGGCAAGCGCTTCAAAATTGCGGTTCATATAGCCGCCGAAATACGCCGGATCATCGGAATTGACAGTTACCAACACGCCGCGTTGCAACATACGGCGCAAATTGTGTTTTGCCATTTTAGGGAACACTTTTAATTTCAAATTGCTCAACGGGCAAACGGTCAAGGGCATTTGTTCTTTAATCAAACGCACCATCAAGGCCTCATCTTCTTCCGCCCGTACGCCATGATCGATACGGCGGATATGCAGTAAGTCCAAAGCCTCGTAAACATATTCCGGCGGGCCTTCTTCTCCGGCATGCGCCACCGTCAACAAACCCTCCGCCCGCGCCTGCACAAACACGCGCTCAAACTTGGACGGCGGATGCCCCAATTCGCTCGAATCCAAGCCTACGCCGATGATGAGTTCTTTATAAGGCAAAGCCTGATTTAAGGTTTCAAATGCGCTTTCTTCCGACAAATGCCGCAGGAAACACATAATCAAACGCGTGCTTATACCCCATTGCTGCTCAGCTTCACGACAGGCACGGACAATGCCGTTAATCACGGTTTCAAACGCCACACCCCGCGCAGTATGGGTTTGCGGATCGAAAAATATTTCCGTATGCACGACATTGTCTTCATGGCAACGCTTAAGATACGCGCGGGTCAAATCGTAAAAATCCGCCTCGTGCAACAATACGCCGGCACCGGCATAATAAATATCCAAAAACGACTGCAAATTATGAAAATCATAAGCCTGCCGTACCGCATCGACATTTTCATAAGGAATCGCTATATGGTTGCGCTTGGCGATTTCAAACATCAACTCCGGTTCGAACGTCCCTTCGATATGGACGTGCAGCTCGGCTTTGGGCAAGGCTTGGATAAATTGTTTGATATTCATATTTTCTCTGATTTTCGGTTTAGGTTTATATTTAATATTGAAGGCCGTCTGAAACTTTCAGACGGCCTTTGACCATTTATCTATTAAAAACCATTTTCCATCATGATTTCGCCGGGGATGCGGTTGCGGTGCATGGCATAGCCCAAATCCATCAGGGCTTGGAAAGTGTCTTTGACCATTGCCGGATTGCCGCAAACCATAAAGCGCGTATCGGCTTTGGTAAACTTGAAGCCGACTTTTTCTTCCAAGCCGCCATTCTTTAGCAATTCGGGAATCCGTTTGCCACTCAATGCGCCTTCCGTTTCCTCTCGCGTGGTAACCGGAACAAAAGTGAATTTATGGAAATATTCTTCAATCAGCGGATGCCCTTTCAAATCAGCAAGGCGCTGGTTGAAAATCAACTCGTCAGCATAAGAGACGGAATGCGCCAAAACCAAACGGTCGAAACGTTGCCAGATTTCAGGCTGCTCGATAATGGAGAGGAAAGGCGCAATGCCGGAACCCGTGCAGAGCATGACCAAATCTTTGCCATCGGGGAAACGCTCGGGCAATAGGAAGCCGGTAGCCGTTTTATCCAGCAAAATAGTATCGCCCTCTTTCATCGCAGCAAAACGTGCCGACATTGGGCCGCCTTCGATTAACACTGCGAAATACTCAAGCGTATCGGCGTATTCGGCAGACACGACAGAATACGCGCGCCAAATAAAGCCCTCGCCGTCACGGAAACCAAGGCGCGAAAACTGCCCTGCCGAAAAACGGTAGGACTCGGGACGGCTGATGGCAAAAGTCATCAACTTAGGCGTATGGTGTTTGATCCACAAGACTTTTTCTTCGGTAAACTTGGCTTCTGGAGAAGCTGCCATAATAGGTTTCCTTGATATTCGGTATCAGTTTCAAATAGGGCTTATTATAAAGATTCAAAAGGCCGTCTGAAATATTTATTTTCAGACGGCCTTTAAGATTATTCACGACGCAAACGGATACTGATGCCTTTTTGCTCTAAAATCAAATCGTTACCATCAAAACGATAGTTCCACACGCTTTGTTTGCGCAAAAACGCATCTTCCAGCTTCATGTCTTCACACAGCATCATGCTTACCGCAATATGGCCAAAATCAATTTTGCCCGCTCCGATTACATTCGCTTGAAACATCATACCGTTACACCCCATCTTGCCATACGCCTTAGGCATCTCGCTCAAATCCAGATAGGCATCAGTACCGGCCAAATCTTTTTCGGTGAATTTATTGAAAGCAACAACACGCCATTTGGCGGCTAAAGTGGGTTGCGCAGCTTGTTGAGTTTGTACCTGCGCTTTAGAGGCTTGTTCAGGCTTAGATGCTGAAGGAGATGTACAAGCTGCCAAAACTACCATACTCATCAATACACCGAATAATGTTTTCATATCCATTCCTTAATTATTGCTAAAGGCCGTCTGAAAAACTATTCACCTTCAGACGGCCTTTAAGCCTTATTTAAAAAGTCGTATCCAATGCTTTGGAAATATCGTTCCAAATATCGTCCACATCTTCGATGCCAACCGAGAAACGCAGCAGGCCGACTTTGATGCCCATTTCCATTTTTACATCATGCGGCACGCCACTGTGGGATTGGGAATAGCAATGGTTGACCAGACTTTCCACACCGCCGAGGCTGGAAGCCATTTTGACCAGTTTCATGTTTTTAATCACGCTATTGGCCGCTTCACGCGTGTCGTTTTTGAGATAAACCGTAACTACGCCGCCGATGCCTTTGGGCATTTGTGCTTGGGCGAGTTCGTAATGTTCGTGCGACGGCAGGCCGGGATAGAACACTTTTTCAATGGCAGGATGGGCTTCCAAACGGCGCGCGATTTCGAGTGCGTTTTGGCAATGGGCGTTCATGCGCAAGGCCAATGTTTTGATACCGCGCAACACCAGCCAGCAGTCCATCGGCCCTGCAATCGCGCCAGTATGCACCATCATGTCGTGCAAAGGCTGCGCCAGCTCTTTGGTTTTGGCTACAACAATGCCCATCAATACATCCGAATGGCCGCACAAATATTTGGTAGCGGAATGGAACACAAAATCGCAACCCATATCCAACGGCTGTTGCAGATACGGCGTAGCGAATGTGTTGTCGATGCCGACCAGGGCACCGGCCGCTTTGGCTTTCTCGGCAAGGGCTTTGACGTCCACCAAACGTAAAAGCGGGTTGGACGGCGTTTCCAGCCACACCAGTTTGACATTGTGCGCTTTGAGCAACTCGTCCAAATTATCCGGATTGCCCAAATCGGCAAAAACAACGTTCACCCCCCATTTTTGATAAACATCGACCAATAAATCATAAGCGCCGCCGTAAATATCGGCGACGGCAACAAGGGTATCGCCCGGTTGCAGAAAAGTACGCCACACGGCATCAATCCCCGCCATGCCGCTGGAAAACGCAAAGCCGGCCGCACCATGCTCCAAATCGGCAACGGTATCTTCCAAGACTTGGCGGGTCGGGTTGCTCAGACGCGAATAGCGGTAAGGAACCTGCTCGCCGATTTCGTGCAGCGCGAACATACTGTTTTGATAAATCGGCGGCATCAGCGCGCGGTTGTGTTCGTCGCAATCGTAGCTGGAATGGATGGCTTTCGTGGCGAATTTCATTTGGTCTCTGCCTATGTAGATGTGAATAATCGAAGATTTTATCACTATCTGAAAAATAGAAACAATCAATGCAGGCGGATAAAGCAAGTGATATAATCTCGCATTTGCAAATCGGCCGACACGAGCCGATTCCCCTACACGCATCTCAACAATCCTATCATGAAGGACATACAACGCATGAACGCCATTGCAGACGTGCAATCCAGCCGCGATTTACGCAACCTGCCGATTAATCAGGTCGGCATCAAAGACCTGCGCTTTCCGATTTCCCTCAAAAGCAAAGAAGGCGAACAATCCACCGTCGCCCGCCTGACCATGACGGTTTTCCTGCCTGCCGACCAAAAAGGCACGCATATGTCGCGCTTTGTCGCCCTGATGGAAAAACAAACCGATGCTTTGGATTTTGATACGCTGCACAAGCTGACTGCCGACATGGTTGCCCTGCTGGATTCGCATTCCGGCAAAATCAGCGTGTCCTTCCCGTTTTTCCGCAAGAAAAGCGCGCCGGTCTCCGGCATCCAATCGCTGCTTGACTATGATGTTACCCTGACCGGCGAAATCAAAAACGGTACATATAGCCACAGCTTGAAAGTGATGGTTCCGGTTACTTCCTTGTGTCCGTGTTCCAAAGAAATTTCCCAATACGGCGCGCACAACCAACGTTCGCATGTGACGGTCAGCCTGATTGCGAATGCGGATGTAGGCATTGAAGAAATCATCGATTACGTTGAAGCACAGGCAAGCTGCCAGCTCTACGGCTTGCTCAAACGCCCTGACGAAAAGTATGTAACGGAAAAAGCATACGAAAATCCGAAGTTTGTCGAAGACATGGTTCGTGATGTGGCCACGGTGTTAATAGCCGACAAACGCATCGAATCATTCGTCGTCGAAAGCGAAAACTTCGAATCGATACACAACCATTCCGCTTACGCTTATATCGCTTATCCTTAAAGTTAAGCCAAATAGCAACAAAGGCCGTCTGAACGTTTCAGACGGCCTTTGGCATAAATTGAACGATAACATGAGACTATCGCTCATGTACGGTTAACTGTAATCCGATATAATTCAAAAGAATTAGACAACTCGCGTAATCTTTAACTTAAATTAAGCCGATTGTTTTCCCCATCATTTATAATGACAGTTTCTCAACGGCATATCCGTGGATATTATGAAAAAATTCCTTTATTTCCTCATTGCATTTTTAGGCTTGAGCAGCTTCGCATTCGCAGTAGATGCCAATGATTTGCTGCCACCCGAGCAAGCCTTTGTGCCTCAAGTCAATGTAACTGACCAAGGCGTCAGCGTGCAGTTCAAAATCGCTGACGGCTACTATATGTACCAGTCCAAAATCGTTGCAGCGACCGATCCGGACAAAGTCTTGGCCGAACCCAAATTCAGCAAAGGCGAAGAAAAAGAAGACGAATTCTTCGGCAAACAAACGGTTTACCACCATACCGCACAGGTTGACCTGCCTTACAAACAAGCCGCGCCGCAATACAAACTGACGCTGACTTATCAAGGCTGCGCCGAAGCCGGTGTGTGTTATCCGCCGGTGAATACCGAGTTTGACGTAAAAGGCAACGGGGTTTACCAGCCGCAAAGCGATGAGCCGGTTTCTGCCAAAGACCGCTTTTTGCAACCGTCCGCCTCTTCAGACGGCCAAATGCCAACGCAACCCAGTACAAACAATCCCGACAGCAGCCGCTTCAAGCTCTCTTGGGATACTTTAAACGCCAACCTGTTGGCGTTTTTTGTCGCAGGTTTGGGCTTAAGCTTTACCGCCTGTATGTATCCGCTCCTGCCGATTGTTTCCAGTATTGTCGTGGGCGATAAAAAAGCCGGCAAAGGCCGCGCGTTCACCTTGTCTATGGTTTATGTACAAGGTTTGGCATTGACCTACACCTTGGTCGGCGTGATTGCCGGTTTGACCGGCGCGCTGTTGACCGTATGGCTGCAACAGCCTTGGGTCGTACTGGCCGCCGCAGGACTGATGGTGGTATTGGCACTGTCGATGTTCGGCTTCTTCAATATCCAGCTGCCCAACTCTGTCCAGTCCTATTTCCAAAATCAAAGCAGCAAACTCTCCGGCGGTAAAATCGTTTCCGTCTTTATCATGGGTATTTTGTCTGCACTGATTGTCGGCCCGTGCGTTGCGCCTCCGCTGGCATTTGCTTTGGGCTATATCGGCCAAACCGGTGATGCCGTATTGGGCGGCCTTGCGCTTTATGTCTTGGCACTCGGTACTGGCGTACCGCTCATTATCATCGGCACATTTGGCGGCCATATCCTGCCTAAAGCAGGCGACTGGATGAACGGCATCAAATACGCATTCGGCTTCATTTTGCTGGCCGTTGCCGTATATCTCGCCACGCCGCATCTGCCCTATTTCGCAGTAGTCGGCCTCTACACCTTGCTGATGATTGTTCCCGCCCTGATGCTTTTGGCAAAATCAGGCAAACAAAAAGGCCGTCTGAAAACCGTTGCCGCCGTATTGGGCTTTTTACTGCTGATTGGCGGCTCGTGGTTTGGCTGGCAAAGCTTCAATAAACAAACCACCGCCCTGCACCACTTCTTAACGCTGGTTCCGCCATCCGAAGCCGGCCAAGAAACCGACCACGGCAAGATGTTTACCGATGTCGGCGAACTTAAAGCCGCTATGGATGCCGCCTTGAAAGCCGACCCAAGCAAGCCCGTGCTGATTGATTTCTACGCTGACTGGTGCGTATCTTGCAAAGAAATGGCCGCCTACACGCTCAACCAGCCGCAGGTACACGAAGCAGTCGATATGCAGCGCTTCTTCCAAATCGACGTAACCACCAACACTCCCGACCATCAGGCCTTACTGAAAGAATACGGCCTCTTCGGCCCTCCGGGCGTGTTTGTTGTCCGCGCCGACGGTAGTCATAGCGAACCCTTATTAGGCTTTGTCAAACCCGATGCCTTTATTGAATGGTATCGCCAAAACGAGAAATAGCCGTCTATAAAAAGGCCGTCTGAAAACAGATTTTCAGACGGCCTTTTCTTATGTTCAGAAATTAAAATTCATCTTGAGCCCAACGCGTAGAACGCAAAATGCTGGAATCCACATCTTGAATATTGCGATGGCCGGTAAACGCCATGGAAATATCCATTTCTTTATACAGAATTTCCAGCGCACGGGTGACGCCTTCTTCACCATACGCACCTAAACCATACAGGAACGCGCGGCCTATCATCGTGCCTTTCGCACCCAAAGCCCAAGCCTTCAAAATATCCTGACCGCTGCGGATGCCGCTGTCCATCCAAACCTCGATGTCGCTGCCCACCGCGCTAACCACATCAGGCAAAGCTTTAATGGCGGATACGGTATCATCAAGCTGACGGCCGCCATGATTGGAAACGACCAATGCATCCGCACCGCTTTTCGCTGCCTTTTCCGCATCTTCAGGCTCCATAATGCCTTTGATAATCAGCTTGCCGCCCCACAAATCTTTAATGCGCGCCACATCATCCCAGCTCAGGCGCGGGTCGAATTGTTCGGAAGTCCACGAAGACAGCGAAGACAAATCGCCCACGTTTTTCGCATGACCGACAATATTGCGGAAGGTGCGACGTTCCGTGTTCAGCATTTTCATACACCATTCTGGTTTGGTCACCAAATTGATTAAATTGGCAATGGTTGGTTTCGGCGGCGCGGACAGGCCGTTTTTGATGTCTTTGTGGCGTTGACCCAAGACCTGCAAATCAGCGGTCAATACCAAAGCCGAACATTTGGCATCCTTCGCACGCTTAATCAGGTTTTCCATAAACTCGCGGTCGCGCATCACATAAAGCTGAAACCAAAACGGCGCGCTGGTGTTTTCAGCCACATCCTCAATCGAACAAATGGACATGGTCGACAGCGTAAACGGAATACCAAATTTTTCCGCCGCCCGCGCCGCCAAGATTTCCCCATCAGCATGCGCCATACCTGTGAAACCTGTCGGCGCAACCGCTACCGGCATTTTCACATCCTGCCCAATCATTTTGGTTTCGAGACTGCGTCCCTCCATATTAACCAATACCTTTTGGCGGAAACGGATGTCTTTGAAATCCGAAGTGTTTTCACGATAAGTAGTTTCCGTCCAAGAGCCTGAGTCAATATAGTCATAAAACATACGCGGCATTTTACGTTTGGCAACAAGGCGCAAGTCTTCGATACAGGTTATTTTGCTTAAATCACATTTCATTGTCGATTGCCTCTGTTAAGGTAAAGATGGATGGTCAAGGCCGTCTGAACATTTCAAACACCTCATTATTTTACTCCATCAAAACAACTAAATTTTAAGAATAATTTTGATAATCTATATCAGTATCAATATTAAATCAAAACATTTTAACCCTGATATTTGTAGGGTTGATAGCCTTTTTTCAGACGGCCTCAAGTCCAAATTACAGAAAAATAAAGAAAATATTTTCCGATTTAAAAATCAACCCATGCCACCATTTAAACAAACAATCAAACCGAGCCACCACATACTTGACTGAAACACTCAGATATTAGACAATTCCCTCCACTAATAAAAACGCCCACACAGGCAACCACACCATGAGACTGACTACCAAAGGGCGATTTGCAGTAACCGCCATGATAGATTTGGCGATGAACGCGCAAACCGGTGCTGTCAAACTCAGTGCCATCAGCGAACGACAAAGCATATCGCTCTCCTACCTCGAACAATTATTCAGCAAGCTGCGCCGTGCCGGATTGGTTGAAAGCCTACGCGGCCCAGGCGGAGGCTATATCCTTGCCGCACCCGCCGAGCAAATCAATATTGCACAAATCATCTCCGCAGCCGAAGACCGACTGGATGCCACACAATGCGGCAGCAAAGCAAACTGCAACCACGGTGCCCCCTGCCTGACCCACGACCTTTGGGAAAACTTAAACAAAACCATCAATGACTACCTCAGCAGCGTTACGCTGAAAAGCATCATTGAACAAAAAAACTGCAGCGACAGCAGTCATGTCGTTACCTTTACACACATTCATTAAACCGACTTGCGGCAAAGACCGCAGGCAGATGACCAAACGAAAGAGCAAACCATGACCGTCAAAACCCCCGTATACCTCGACTACGCCGCCACCACTCCCGTTGACCGCCGCGTTGCCGAAAAAATGATTCCCTATCTGACCGAAACCTTCGGTAACCCCGCTTCCAACAGCCACGCATTCGGCTGGGAAGCAGAAGAGGCCGTCGAAAAAGCCCGCGCCGACATCGCCGCGCTGATTAACGCCGACCCCAAAGAAATCATCTTCACCAGCGGCGCGACCGAGTCCGACAACCTCGCCATTAAGGGCACGGCAAACTTCTACAAAACCAAAGGCAAACACCTCATCACCGTCAAAACCGAACACAAAGCCGTGCTCGACACCATGCGCGAACTCGAACGCCAAGGCTTTGAAGTAACCTACCTCGGTGTTCAGGAAAACGGTTTGATTGATTTGGAAGAACTCAAAGCTGCCATCCGCGACGACACCATCCTGATTTCCGTGATGTGGGTGAACAACGAAATCGGCGTGGTTCAAGATATTCCTGCCATCGGCGAAATCTGCCGCGAACGCAAAATCATTTTCCACGTTGACGCAGCACAAGCATGCGGCAAAGTACCTGTCGACGTTGAAGCCGCCAAAGTTGATTTGTTGTCAATGTCCGGCCACAAAGTATACGGCCCTAAAGGCATCGGTGCCCTGTATGTACGCCGCAAACCACGCGTCCGCCTCGAAGCCCAAATGCACGGCGGCGGCCACGAACGCGGTTTCCGTTCCGGCACATTGCCGACCCACCAAATCGTCGGCATGGGCGAAGCCTTCCGTATTGCCAAAGAAGAATTGGCACAAGATACTGCGCACTACCGCAAACTGCGCGACATCTTCCTCAAAGGTATCGAAGGCATCGAAGAAGTCTACATCAACGGCGACCTCG
>NZ_CATNVN010000008.1:0-26579 GCF_951230505.1 uncultured Neisseria sp. | reverse complement strand
GCGGCGAAGAGCGAGGGTTTGGGCGCTGCTTTGTTGGAGCGGATTGAAAGTACGGACCCGAATGCTTTGATCGGCCTTCCGATTTTCCGTCTGATTGATTTTTTGAAAAACGAAGGTGTGGAAGTTTTATAGTTTGAGGCCGTCTGAATGTGTTCAGACGGCCTGAGATTTTTTGGAGCTGCAAGAATGAAACCGATTTTGTATTTGATTCCTACCCCTTTGGGTGTACCTGATACGCCATGCCTGTTGCCGCATGAACAACAGGCGATTGTCGGGCTGACGGATTTTGTCGTGGAAGCGGAAAAAACAGCGCGCGCGCATTTGAAACATTTGGGCGTAACTACGCCTATCCGCGAGCTGAATCTGCAAACGCTGAATGAACACACGGATTTGAAGACTTTGCCGGAATTGCTGAAACCTTTGCAAGAAGGGCGCAGTATGGGTATTGTCAGCGAGGCGGGTTGCCCGGCTGTTGCCGATCCGGGCGCGAATTTGGTGGCGTTGGCGCATAAACACGGTTTTGAAGTACGGCCTTTGGTCGGCCCGTCCAGCTTGTTGCTGGCGCTGATGGCTTCGGGTGCGAATGGGCAAAACTTTGCGTTTAAGGGTTATCTGCCGTCTGAAAAAAACGAGCGGATTCAGCGTTTGAAGGCTTTGGAGCAACGTTCGCGCCAGCAGAATGAAACGCAGCTGTTTATCGAAACGCCGTATCGCAACGATGCGTTGTTGGCTGATGCGGTGGAAAACCTGCATCCTGAAACGCGATTATGCGTGGCCACGGACTTAACCTTACCGACACAGGAAATCATCAGCCAGACGATTGCGCAGTGGCGGAAAAGAAAAGAAATGCCGAATTTGAAAAAACGCCCGACGATTTTTGTGTTGCATGCTGCTTAAAACTGGATTGGATTCAATCTCAAACTGTATTTGTTTGGGGAAATAGAAAAAGGCCGTCTGAACAACAGACGGCCTTTGTGTTGCCTAAGCTTTTATCAAGAAACGACTTCGCCTTGGGCGCGTTGTTTTTCGATGCTGCGGTTGATGTGCCATTGTTGGGCGATGGTCAAGAGGTTGTTGACTACCCAGTACAGAACCAAGCCGGCAGGGAAGAAGAAGAACATGATGGAGAAAATCAAAGGCATGACTTTCATCATTTTCGCCTGCATTGGGTCGGTTGACGGCGGATTCAGATAAGTCTGTGCAAACATGGTTGCCGCCATAATCAAAGGCAGGATGTAGAAAGGATCCGGACGGCTCAAGTCGGTAATCCAACCCAACCAAGGCGCTTGGCGCAATTCTACGGAGGCGAACAATGCCCAGTACAGACCGATGAAGACGGGGATTTGCAACAGCATAGGCAGACAGCCGCCCAGCGGATTGATTTTCTCGTCTTTGTAAAGCTGCATCATGGCTTGTTGTTGCGCCATGCGGTCATCGCCGTATTTCTCTTTGATGGCTTGCAATTTAGGTGCAGCGGCACGCATTTTTGCCATAGAGCGGTAAGAGGCGTTGGTCAATGGGTACAGGACGGCTTTGACGATGATGGTCAAAACGATGATTGCCCAGCCCCAGTTGCCGATGATGTTGTGCAGTTGGTTCAAGAGCCAGAAGAGCGGGGAGGCAAACCAGTGTACTTTGCCGTAGTCTTTGGCCAGTTGTAGTTTGTCGGCAATGTTGGCGATAACGGAAGTGGTTTGCGGACCGGCATACAGGTTGATGGCGGTTTCAGCTTTTGCGCCGGCTTGGATGGCGGCTAAAGGCACGCTGACGCTTGCGCTGTACAGGTTGTCGTTGCGGCGTTTGATGTCGATACGGCAGTCGCCTGCGGTGCATACGCTTTGGCCGTCTTTAGGCTGCAAAATCCAAGTGGACATGAAGTGGTGTTCAATCATACCAAGCCAGCCGGTCGGCGTTTTGCGGATGTATTCGGCTTCGGATTTGCCGGATTTGGCATCGTCGTCCAAATCGGAGAAGCTGACTTTTTGGAAGCCACCTTCAGGGGTGTAAACCACCGGGCCGACGTAAGAGCGGGTGAAGTAGCCTTGGCCTTCAGGTTCGCTGTGGTCGCGAACGATGCGGTAGTCTGCGCTCAGGTTGACAGGTTGGCCGTTGCTGTTGGTAATGTCAAAGCGGACGTTAACCAAGTAGCTGCCTTTGGTAAAAGTATAAACTTTGTCGATTTTCAGGCCGTTGGTTTCAGGTGCGCTCAGGCGGACTTCAACTTTGTCGCCTTCCAAACTGTATTGTTTTTGCGGAGCGGTAAAGCTGATGCCTTTCAGAACGTTGTTGCCTTGTGCGTCCAAAAGCTCGGATTGGGCAACGTAGGTGTATTCTTTGCCGTCGTTAAACAGGACGAAAGGTTTGTGTTCGTCACCGGTTGCTTTGTATTGCAAGAGGGTCAGCTGGCGCAGGTCGCCGCTTTTTTCGTCAATGACGGCTTTAACTGTGTCCGTGGTAACGGTAATGGGAGAAGCCGGGGCAAGCGCGGCTTCGGCAGCGGCTTTTGCCGGAGCCGTGGCCGTTTGCTGTTGCGTGGCTTGTTGCGCCGGATTAGGTTTGGGGCTGGGGAAAAAATGTTCCCAGCCGGCAAAAATTGCCACTGAAATGGCAAAAAACGCCATTAGTCTTTTAAAATCCATAAGAGATTCCTGGAATTGACGGATAGGTAATCGAGATGAAAACTGCTTCAGACGGCATTATATAGAAACCGACGGGAAATTAAAGGAAATCGTGTTCTTTAAATGGTTGACAGCAGCATTATGGAACAGGGTCATGTCCGTGTCCACCGAAAGGATGGCATCGTGCGATGCGTTTGATGGCCAGCCATCCGCCTTTGAATGCGCCGTATTTTTTGACGGCTTCGACTGCGTATTGTGAACAGGTCGGGGTGTAGCGGCAGCGCGGCGGAATGAGGGGGCTGATGCAGTATTGGTAAAAGCGGATGAGTGCAAGGAGGAGCTTGGAAAGCAGGGTGTTCATCGGCGTTTTTTCATCAGCTGGGCAAGTTGGTTTCGGGCTTCCGGGGCAGTTTCCCGATTAAACGCCTGACGTACGCGCACAACAAAATCATGCGGCGGCAGCTGGTGTTGATTCAGCCTGAACCAGTCGCGGATGACGCGCTTCATATAATTGCGGTCATGGGCGCGTTTGGCGGTCTTTTTGCTGACGACCAAACCAAGGCGCGGATGGCCGAGCGCGTTGTCTGCGGACTGGGAGACTTGCAGCAAATCGCGGCTGCGTCGGTTTTTCAACGCAAAAACGGATGAAAAATCATCCGTTTTTAATAAGCGATACTGCTTCGAGAAGCCGTAATTCAAAATTATACAGCCAGGCGTTTGCGGCCTTTAGCGCGACGGGCAGCCAATACTGCGCGACCACCGCGGGTTTTGGAGCGAACCAAGAAGCCGTGGGTGCGTTTGCGTTTGGTAACGGAAGGTTGATAAGTGCGTTTCATGATGTTTCCTAAAAATTGGTAGATAATTAAACCGTGAATTACACTCTAATTTGCCGCTTTTGTCAATCAATATAAAAACTTTTCGTTGGCTAAAGTGTGACAACGGGTTTTATGCATTGATAGAATTTGTGGATAAAATTTTGCGGCGGTTGTGGATAAAAAAGAGCGGAATGGGTATAATCGCCCAACCTTGCTTTTCTCTGTGCGCAAGGCCGTCTGAAAGCAGCGGGAGTATTGTAAAAATTTGATTTTTATCGGATTGCCTGTCTGCTCTGCCTTCTTGTATTTCCCAAATCTTCCATTTTCCGAGCTTAATCTCATGACGTTAGCTGAATTTTGGCCGCTGTGCCTTTGCCGCCTTCACGAAATGTTGCCTGCCGGGCAGTTTGCGCAATGGATTGCGCCTTTGACCGTGGGCGAAGAAAACGGCGTATGGGTGGTGTATGGTAAAAACCAATTTGCCTGCAATATGCTCAAAAGCCAGTTTGCCGCCAAAATTGACGCCGTGCGTGCCGAATTGGTGCCTCAGCAGGCTGCGTTTGCGTTTAAGCCGGGCGTAGGTACGCATTATGAAATGGCGGCTCAGGTTGTTGCGCCGGTGCAGGTGCAAGAAGTCATTGAAGTTGAAGAATTTGTAGAGCCTGTTCAAATGCCTTTGCAAACTGCTGCGGCAGTGGAAGAAGATAGGCCGTCTGAAACAGTTTCCAAGCCTGCCACTACCATGACGGCTGCCGAGATTTTGGCGCAACGCATGAAAAACCTGCCGCATGAGCCTCAAGTGCAAACTGCCGCTCCGGCTGAGTCTAAAGCAGTTGCCAAAGCTAAAGCCGACGCGCAACACGATGCGGAAGAAGCGCGCTACGAACAGACCAATCTGTCGCGCGACTATACATTTGAAACCTTGGTGGAAGGTAAGGGCAACCGCCTTGCCGCCGCAGCTGCCCAAGCGATTGCTGAAAATCCGGGGCAGGGCTACAACCCGTTTTTCTTATACGGCAGTACCGGTTTGGGTAAAACCCACTTGGTGCAGGCCATTGGCAACGAATTGCTGAAAAACCGTCCTGATGCCAAAGTGCGCTATATGCACTCGGACGACTATATCCGCAGCTTTATGAAGGCTGTGCGCAACAACACTTACGATGTGTTCAAGCAACAATACAAACAATATGACCTGCTGATTATCGACGATATTCAGTTCATTAAAGGCAAAGACCGTACGATGGAAGAGTTCTTCTATCTGTACAACCATTTCCACAATGAGAAAAAACAACTGATCCTGACGTGCGACGTATTGCCTGCCAAAATCGAGGGTATGGACGACCGTCTCAAGTCCCGTTTCTCATGGGGCTTGACTTTGGAACTCGAACCGCCCGAATTGGAAATGCGCGTGGCGATTTTGCAGAAAAAGGCAGAAGCAGCCGGCATCAGTATCGAAGACGAAGCCGCTCTGTTTATCGCCAATCTGATCCGCTCCAATGTGCGTGAGCTGGAAGGCGCGTTCAACCGTGTCAGCGCCAGCAGCCGTTTTATGAACCGTCCTGTCATCGACATGGATTTGGCGCGTACGGCTTTACAGGATATTATTGCCGAAAAACACAAAGTCATTACCGCCGACATCATCATCGATGCGACAGCCAAATACTACCGTATTAAAATCAGCGATATATTAGGCAAAAAACGTACGCGCAACATCGCCCGTCCGCGCCAAGTTGCCATGAGCCTGACCAAAGAGCTGACCACGCTCAGCCTGCCTTCTATCGGCGATGCCTTTGGCGGCCGCGACCACACGACTGTGATGCACGGCGTCAAAGCGGTGGCGAAACTGCGCGAAGAAGATCCCGAATTGGCGCAAGACTACGAAAAACTGCTGATTTTGATTCAGAACTGACCCAATGCAATATTCAGACGGCATGATGTCAATGTGAGGCCGTCTGAATACAAAAAATATTTTAAAATACCCAAATCAACCGATTTCAAATTCAAAGGAATGGAACATGCTGATTTTACAAGCCGATCGCGACAGTCTGCTCAAGCCGTTGCAAGCCGTTACCGGTATTGTCGAACGTCGCCATACTCTGCCGATTTTGTCCAATGTGTTGCTGGAACGCAAAGACGGACAAACCAAACTTTTGGCAACCGACTTGGAAATCCAAATCAATACCGCCGGCCCTGAAAGTCAGGCAGGCGATTTCCGCATTACGACCAACGCTAAAAAATTCCAAGACATTTTGCGCGCCCTGCCTGACAGTGCGTTGGTGTCACTGGATTGGGCGGACAACCGTTTGACTTTGCGCGCGGGAAAATCCCGTTTTGCCCTGCAAACCCTGCCTGCAGAAGACTTTCCGTTGATGAACGTCGGCAGCGATGTGAGCGCGACTTTCTCGCTGACTCAAGAAACCTTCAAAACCATGCTTTCGCAAGTGCAATACAGCATGGCGGTTCAAGATATCCGCTATTACCTCAACGGCTTGCTGATGCAGGTTGAAGGCAACCAACTGCGCCTTGTTGCAACCGACGGCCACCGCCTTGCTTATGCGGCCAGCCAAATTGAAGCGGAACTGCCGAAAACGGAAGTAATCCTGCCGCGCAAAACGGTATTGGAACTCTTCAAGCTGCTGAACAATCCGTCCGAGTCCATCACCGTTGAGCTTTTGGACAATCAAGTACGCTTCCAATGCAATGGCACAACCATTGTCAGCAAAGTCATCGACGGCAAGTTCCCCGACTTTAACCGCGTGATTCCTCTGGATAACGACAAGATTTTCCTCGTATCCCGTACCCAGCTTTTGGGTGCGCTCGAGCGTGCCGCCATTCTTGCCAATGAAAAATTCCGCGGCGCACGACTGTTCTTGCAGCCAGGTTTGCTGAGTGTCGTATGTAGCAACAACGAGCAGGAAGAAGCGCGCGAAGAGCTGGAAATCGCTTACCAAGGCGGAGAGCTCGAAGTCGGTTTCAACATCGGCTATCTGATGGATGTGTTGCGTAACATCCACTCCGACGATATGCAGCTTGCTTTCGGCGATGCCAACCGTTCAACGCTGTTTACCGTGCCGAACAATCCGAATTTCAAATACATCGTGATGCCGATGCGTATTTAATTAGCGTATTTAATTAGTATGTGAACAAACAAAAAGAGCGTGTACGGTACACGCTCTTTTTATAGGCTTGAATCAAAAGGCCGTCTGAAAATTGTTTTTCAGACGGCCTTTCTATCAAACCGGGATGATTCGGTTAAATAGGAAAACTGGGATTAACGTGGACGTGGTTCGCAGTTTTTCACCAGGAATGAGCCGTTAGGGGCGTTCACGCCAACTACTTCAGAAGTAGTGTGGGTGTTTTTGTCGATGAAACCGGCAGACATTACATAGCCTTTACGGTTGGTGAAAGTAGTGCCAGTGCTGTCAGAACGTTTTTTGTCGACAACCAAAGAGGCTTTTTTGCCACCGGCGTTTACGTCAGCAGTAACTGCACGGCCGCTACGGTCAAAGCCGTACATCACGTTCAGTGATTTGCCACCGTCACAACGGTAAGAAACGAAGCCGGCAGGTGCAGCGGCAGCAGAGAAGGAAACAGTAGCCAATGCGGCTGCAGTGATAACAGAAAGTAATTTCATGATCTAAGCTCCATATGAGGGTTGTGTGTTATCTTGCAAAGTGAGAAAGGGTTTCCGTTTGCAGATGAAGCGTATTTTAGGCGTTTTGTCGGTAGTGGCAATTAGGTAAATTGCAAAACAGTGTTTACTTATGATTACCCGATTGTTTATTAATAGAAAGTTGTTTGTGATTTGGTGTTGCAAAGTAGTTATGTGGGTTGTTGCGGAATATATACATTAATGATTCTTTAAGAAATATAGCGAAAGAATACAAAAAAAGGCCGTCTGAATGTTCAGACGGCCTTTGATATGAAGCGGTTTACAAGAAGAAAATTGCAGCCACAGTCACGGCGATGATGCCGTAGATGGTCATTGGGATGACAGTTTTCTTGATGATCGCACCTTCGGCGTTGTTCACGTTCAACACGCTGCACACGGCGATGATGTTGTTGATGCAGACCATGTTGCCCATTGCACCGCCGACAGATTGTAGGGCGAGGATGAGGGTAACGGACAGGCCGGTATCAAGCGCGATTTGTTGTTGAATCGGACCAAAGGTCAGGTTGGATACAGTGTTGGAGCCGGAGAAGAATGCACCGATTGCGCCAAGGTATGGGGAGAAGTACACCCAGTGTTCGCCTGCCATCGCGGCAAATTCTTTACCGATGATTTTCACCATGGAGTCATCGCCGCCAACCATCATCAGTTGAACCATAATCAGCGCACCCATCAGGGCAAGCAGAGGTTTTTTGGTTTGGTTGAAGGTTGCAGCGTAGAAAGACCATGCATCTTTGAATTTAGTTTTGTACAGCAGGATGCAAATCCAAACGGTGAAGACAAACGGAATCCAAGCCGGAACGTAGAGGGTTTGATAGGAAGCGTTTACGCCTTGGCCGAAGATATTGCCGAAGGTGATGGTCAGGGAGTCGCTGACGGTGATTTTGGACAAATCAAACGGCAGTTGGAAGCTGAACCATTCTTCTTTGCTGGTCAGCAGACCTTTGATGCCCAACTGTTTGATACGGGTGACCACCAGCATGCCGATCAGCATACCCAAAGGAGCCAGTGCTTTGGCAACTTGTGCGAAAGGTACTTTTTCTGCATTCGGGTCTTTGGCGTAATCTTTGCTTAAGCCCCAGCCGCGGTTTGCTGCGAATACGGACACCATCAGGCCGATTGCGCCGGCAACCAGAGATGGGAATTCTTCATTGACCATCGCCAATGCAACATAAGGAAGGGTACAGGAGAATACGGCGATGCCGATGAAGCCCAAGTTTTTGCGGATTTCAGCCCAAGGTACAATGAAGCTCAAACCGATAACAGGGATGATAAAACCTGCAAAGAAGTGCATTACGCCGGTTTGCATACCGATTTCCATAATGCTCTTTTGATCCAAGCCCAAAGGTGCGAAGCCGAACCAAGTCGGGGTACCTACTGCACCGAAGGAAACGGGCACGGAGTTCATCACCAAAGCGAAGATGGCTACTTTTAATGGGTTGAAGCCCAAGCTCATCAGGATTGGCGCGGCAATGGCGGCAGGCGTACCGAAACCGGATGCACCTTCAATCATAAAGGCGAAAGACCAGCCGATGATCATCAACTGGGCAATCGGATTCGGGCTGATGGTAGCCAGCCATTTGCGGATGACGTCGATACAGCCGGTGGTTTCCATCATGCGGTTGAACATAATGGCACCGAAAATCACGGTAATCGGGGTCAGGGTAGAGACGAGGCCTGACGCTGCCGTTGCGTTGAGCAACATGGCGTTGTCGCCGAAATAAAACAGTTTGATGGCATAAATCAGCGCGGCGGTAATCGGCAGCGCGACGTAGGACGGCATACTGTTTTTCTTAACCATCAGCCAGATCAGCAGCACGATGGGAAAAATACTGAGAAAGAGAGCCATGGGATTATCCTCGGGGCAACGGGCACCATAACCGTCAATCAATGGCGGTTTGATGCGATGTGTTGAGTAATAGATGTTTTTCGAATAAGGATTGCCACCTTTTTAGATGCAATCAGTTATCAGGTAAATTGGTTTTACCAATTTATGAAAACTGTTGCACACTTTACGTAATCTTATGTAATCGGTCAAGAGGTTTGTAACAAAAAAGGCCGTCTGAAATAGGGTTTCAGACGGCCTGAGAGTATTGCCAGTAGTGCATTTGGTCGAATATGGAATGGTATTTACATTCAATATTTTGTAAAGGTTTTGTTTTTAATTGATTTCAAACGAATTATTCTATTCCTGCCCATTTATGCGTTTGTACGCTCAGTTGCCAATGGACGGGGGCATCGGATCGGCTGTTTAATACGCCGATTTGGCGGATGGTGTCGTAGATATTCATTGCGCCGTCTTGTTCGCAAGGTGAGAGATAGTAATGATGGGCGCGGATTTTGCGTTCCATCTCTTGGCAAAACGCAACAACATCGCCGTCGGCAACAATGCGCACTTCGTCTGCTTTCTCGATACAGCTTTTTTCATATTTGGCGGCGTAACAGGCTTTAGGGCTGGTGGCAACGTAGTCGATTTGCGGCGGCGCGGGGTTGAGGCCGTTGGTTTCTATACACAGAAAATAGCCTTCGGCTTTGAGTGCATTGAGCAGGGTATCCAAATGCGGTTGGATGGTGGGTTCGCCGCCAGTAATGATGATGTTGCGCGCCGTGTAGGTTTTCAGACGGCCTAAAATATCGGACAGGCTCATCATGCCGAATTTGAGGTAGTCGGTATCGCACCAGCTGCACGCGAGATTGCATTTGCCCAAACGGATGAAAACGGCGGGCATGCCTGTATTCCAGCCTTCGCCTTGCAGGCTTTCAAAGATTTCGACAATGCGGTATTGGGGATTGTTTGGTGTGATTTGAATGGTCATGAATGTCGGGTGTGCGGGATTTAATTGTTGTGGTGAAGCGTTTTGAGAAATCGGTTGAGGCAGCCATTCTTTCTGTTAGTTCGAGGGGAAAGAATGGCTGGTGTGTTTAAGCGTTAATGACGGCTGCAGCGGCCAAAAATGCCGGCAAGCCTTGTTTGAGCAAAATGCCTTTGTTGCCGGACGAAAATGCGCCCCATGCGGCGGCGATGAGGACGAAGCCGAGGAACAGGATGGTCGCGCCGTAAACCGCGTTGTCGGGTGCGGCAAAGCGCGCCCATACCAAGCCGATAGCGAGGAAGCCGTTGTACAGGCCTTGGTTGGAAAACAGGGTTTGCACACGTTTTTGTTCCATAAATTCGTAAGGCATGTTGAACAGTTCCGATGCTTTTTCGCTTGGGATTTGCGTCATTTCGAGCCAGGCGATGTAGAAGTGTTCTACAGCGACGAATAGGACGAGGAGGGTGGAGAGGAGTTTCATAAAGATTCCTTATTGATGTTTAGTGTATGAGGTATTGATGGGAACAGGACGTCTGAAAAATAGAGGACAGCAGTTTATTCCCCTTCATATTCCGCACACGAAGTCGGCGTTTCCCATAATTTCACGCTGCACACTTTGACACCGGCGTTTTTCAGACGGCCATACATTTCTACGCTCATGTTTTCTGCGGTGGTGCGGCAGGGCAGGCGCAGGGTTTTCATGTTCCAGCCTTCCAAAAGCGCGGCAATTTGGCTTTCGCGTTCGTTGTTGCCGTGATAGATGAAGGCATGGTCGAACGGGTCGGTGATGTGTTGTTTGACAATGGCTTTCAGGTCGGTAAAGTCCATCACCATGCCGTCTTTTGCGCCGCCTTGGATAACGGGCGCGGAGACGGTGATTTCGAGTTTGTAGGTGTGGCCGTGCAGGTTTTGGCATTTGCCGTCATGCCCGTCGAGCATGTGCGAGGAATCGAAGGTAAAGATTTTGGTGATTTTCATGAGATGAGGGAAGCCGATGAGGCCGTCTGAACGGTGTAAAACCTGTTTCAGACGGCCTTGGGATTATTGTTCGGAAGGGAGTTTGAGGAAATGCTCGCGATAATGGCGCATTTCTTCGATGCTTTCGAGGATGTCGTCCAATGCCTTGTGCGAACCGCGTTTGACCACGCTTTTGGCGACGGCCGGATTCCAGCGTTTGGCCAATTCTTTCAGCGTGGACACGTCTAAGTTGCGGTAGTGGAAATAGGCTTCCAAACGCGGCATGTATTTGACCATGAAGCGGCGGTCTTGATGGATGGAGTTGCCGCACATGGGCGTGGATTTCTCGGGTATCCATGCGGACATGAAGTCCAACAGGTTTTGCTCGACTTCAGCTTCGGTCAGTTTGGATTCGCGCACGCGTTGGGTCAGACCGGTGCGGCCGTGGGTGGCGGTGTTCCACTCGTCCATGCCGTCAAGCAACTCATCGCTTTGATGGATGACGTAAACGTCCGATTGCGCCAGTACGTTCAAATCGGAATCGGTAATGATCATGGCGACTTCGATAATGCGGTCGTGTTCCGGGTTGAGGCCGGTCATTTCCATATCGAGCCAGCAGAGATTGTTTGCGTTTTGGGTCATTTCAGACGGCCTTGTGTTTTCAGTTGGCAGTATTATAAAGGATAAAGGTTCGGGCCGTCTGAAAGCATTTGTAACAAGTTGTGCAATCTCTTGATATAATCGTCCGTTACACAAAAAATCACCGCCAAAAATCATGAACCCAAGCCCTTTGCTCGATATTATCGATACGCCTCAGGATTTGCGCCGTCTGGAGAAAAAACAGCTGCCGCAAGTCGCCGCCGAATTGCGCGAATTTCTGTTGGATTCCGTCGGTAAGACGGGCGGCCATTTCGCCAGTAACTTGGGCGCGGTCGAGCTGACGGTGGCGCTGCATTATGTGTACGACACGCCAGAAGACCATTTGGTCTGGGATGTCGGCCATCAAAGCTATCCGCACAAAATCCTCACCGGTCGCAAAAATCAAATGCACACCATGCGCCAATACGGCGGTTTGGCGGGTTTTCCGAAACGCAGCGAGTCGGAATACGACGCGTTCGGCGTGGGGCATTCTTCCACATCCATCGGCGCGGCCTTGGGCATGGCCGTTGCGGACAAACAGTTGGGCAACAACCGCCGCAGCGTCGCCATCATCGGCGACGGCGCCATGACGGCGGGTCAGGCGTTTGAAGCCCTGAACTGCGCAGGCGATATGGATGTCGATTTGCTGGTTATTCTCAACGACAACGAAATGTCGATTTCCCCCAATGTCGGCGCGCTGCCGAAATACCTCGCCAGCAACGTCGTGCGCGATATGCACGGCCTGTTGAGCACCATTAAAGCCCAATCAAGCAAAGTATTAGACAAATTGCCCGGCGCGATGGAGCTTGCCCAAAAAGTCGAAAATAAAATCAAAACCTTGGCAGGCGAAGCGGAACACGCCAAACAGTCGCTGTCTTTGTTTGAAAACTTCGGTTTCCGTTACACTGGCCCGGTTGACGGCCACAACGTTGAAAACCTGGTCGATGTATTAAAAGACTTGCGCGGCCGCAAAGGCCCTCAGTTGTTGCACGTCATCACCAAAAAAGGCAACGGCTACAAATTCGCCGAAAACGACCCTGTCAAATACCACGCTGTCGCCAAGCTGCCGAGCGAAGTACCTGCGCCGGAAGTCAAACCTGCCGCGGCCAAACCGACTTATACGCAAGTATTCGGCCAATGGCTGTGCGACCAAGCGGCGGCGGACGAGCGTTTGGTTGCCATCACGCCTGCCATGCGCGAGGGCAGCGGCTTGGTTGAGTTTGAACAGCAATTCCCCGACCGCTATTTCGACGTCGGCATCGCCGAGCAACACGCCGTTACCTTTGCAGGCGGTTTGGCATGCGAAGGCATCAAGCCTGTCGTGGCGATTTACTCCACTTTCCTGCAACGCGCTTACGACCAGTTGGTACACGACGTTGCCTTGCAAAACCTGCCTGTTTTGTTCGCCATCGACCGCGCAGGTATTGTCGGTGCAGACGGCCCGACCCATGCCGGTTTATACGACTTGAGCTTTTTGCGTTGCGTGCCGAACATGATTATTGCCGCTCCCAGCGACGAAAACGAATGCCGCCTGCTGCTCTCAACCTGCTATCAGGCAAATTCGCCGTCCGCCGTCCGTTATCCGCGCGGTACAGGCACGGGCGCAACCGTTTCAGACGGCCTGGAAACCGTTGAAATCGGCAAAGGCATCATCCGTCGCGAAGGCGAGAAAATTGCCGTTATTGCGTTTGGCAGCATGGTTGCCCCATCATTGACCGCCGCCGACAAGCTGAATGCGACCGTTGCCGATATGCGCTTTGTCAAACCGATAGATGAAGAGCTGATCGTCCATCTTGCCCGAAGCCATGACTACATCGTTACTGTCGAAGAAAATGCCGAACAAGGCGGCGCAGGCAGCGCGGTGTTGGAAGTGTTGGCGAAACACGGCATCTGCAAACCGGTGTTGCTGTTGGGTGTAGAAGACAAAGTTACCGAACATGGCGACCCGAAAAAACTGTTGGACGATTTGGATTTGAGTGCTGAAGCGATTGAAAAACGCATTGCCGGTTGGATAGAGGCTGTTTAAGTTTCACAAACAACAGGCCGTCTGAAATATTCAGACGGCCTTTTCAGACTATAAGGGAAAACCCCATGATCAGTATTTTCGATATTTTCAAAATCGGCATCGGCCCGTCCAGCTCGCACACTGTCGGCCCGATGAAGGCTGCGGTCGCTTTTGCTGATTTGCTGAATGCCGAAAACTTAGATACACAAGTGGCGCGCATTGTCATTGAAGTGTACGGCTCGCTTGCTTTGACCGGCATCGGACACGGCACATTCGACGCATTATTGCTCGGCTTGGAAGGCAGCCTGCCGCACGATATTCCGCTTGCAGACATCCCCCAACGCTTGGAACGCATCCGCACGCAGCACGTTTTAAAGCTCAACGGCCGCGAAATGGTTTTCAATCCCGAAAAAGATTTAGATATCCGCGGCGACAAAGTGTTGCCCAAGCATCCGAACGGTTTGAACTTTATCGCCTACCATTCAGACGGCCTGAAGCTGAAAGAACAGATCTATTATTCGGTTGGCGGCGGTTTTATCGTAACAGACGAAGGGTTTGCACAAGAGGCGCAGGAAAATTCGGACGTGCCATATCCTTACAAAAACTGCGACGAGTTGCTGGCACAATGCCGTCTGAACCAGTTGAATATTTCCGAAGTCGTGTTGGCCAATGAAGCAGCGTTGGTAGGTTGCGATGAAGCGGAAGTGCGCCGCCGTGTGGCTGCCGTGGCTGATGTGATGGAAAACTGCATCAAGCGCGGCTTGGGTGCGGAAGGGCAGCTGCCTGGCGGCTTGAACGTCCGCCGCCGCGCGCCGCAGTTGGCAGCCAAACTCAAAGTCCTACGCGAGAGCGAAATCGTCAATACTCAGCTTTGGCCGATGGTGTACGCCATGGCGGTCAACGAAGAAAATGCCGCCGGCGGCCGCGTCGTAACCGCACCGACCAACGGCGCAGCAGGCATTATTCCTGCCGTCTTACACTATTTCCGCAAATTTAATCCGCACGCTAACCAATCTCGTGTTGAGGATTTCCTGCTGACTGCCGGTGCCATCGGTATTTTGTATAAAACCAATGCGTCAATTTCCGGCGCGGATGTCGGCTGCCAAGGCGAAGTTGGAGTAGCATGTTCCATGGCGGCAGGCGCATACGCCGAAGTTATCGGCGGCACACCGAAACAAGTGGAAAACGCCGCCGAAATGGCCATGGAACACCACTTGGGCCTGACCTGTGACCCTGTCGGCGGCTTGGTGCAAATCCCCTGTATCGAGCGCAACGGCATTGCCGCCGAAAAAGCCCTCAAGCTTGCTACCCTCGCGCTTTTGGAAGACGGTACAGATAAAAAAGTTTCACTTGATGAAGTGATTCAAACCATGTTGCAAACCGGCCGCGATATGAAGGCGACCTACAAAGAAACCTCACTCGCAGGCTTGGCCGTTACCTTGCAGAAAAAAGCCGTCCCTGTATCCGTGCGCGTGGTGGAATGTTAGCAATAGGGTAGGGGATCTGCCCGATAAAAAAGGCCGTCTGAAAAACTTTCAGACGGCCTTTTTGGTATGGATCGAATAACTAACCGTTTTTTTGATAAGGGTTTTCCAGTCCTGCCATTAAGTCGCGGAAGTATTCGCGCAACTGTTTTTCGGAGCAACCCATCAGCAGCGCGTCTTCAAATGCGTCCTGCGCTATTTGGTACAGTTCGTTCAAGTTTTCGGTCATGACTTTGACTTTTTCGGTGCAGGAAACAATCTGACCGTCGTCGTCATACCATTTGGGCATTTGCGGCATCGCCATCGTGCACCTCAATTCAAGAAACGGGATGGATCGTTTTTCTTCACGCGGCGGGCAAAGGCGTATTTTCCGTTCCAATATTTGTGGCCGAGGCTGGTAATTTCGATACGTTTGCCCGTTCTCGGCGCGTGAATGAAATTGTTGTTGCCGATGTAAAGGCCGACGTGGGAAATACGGCCGCGGCCCATGGTGCGGAAAAAGACCATGTCGCCCGGCTGCAATTCCGAACGGTTCACGGCAACGCCCATTTGCGCCTGTTCGGCAGAGGTGCGCGGCAGGTTTACGCCCATGGCGCGTTTAAAGATGTGTTGCATGAAGCCGCTGCAGTCAAAGCCGGTAGAGGCTGATGTGCCGCCGTAGCGGTAGGCTACGCCGAGCAAGCCCATGGCGCTGCCGATTAACTCATCTGCATTGCCCGAAGGTGCGCGCGTATTGTTGCTTGCGGCAGGATAGGTATTGGTGGGATGGACAGGGGTTGCCTGACGCGTACTGCCGTAAACGTTGGCGTTGTCGTTGAATTGGTTTAAAACACGCTGACGGGTGGTAATCAGGTTTTCCAAATCATCGGCGTAAGAAAAATTGACGCTCGCGAGCATGGCGACCGAAGTCCAAACTGCTGCGAGCCGGAGTAAAAAATTCATTGTAAAAACTTCCGTTTCAGAAGGCATGGCACATTGCCGGTTTCTGAGATGTTATCCCGTATCATTCTCTTGTTATCTGCTTGATTGTATTCAAAAACCGTCTTTTTGGCAAAAAAACTGCTGTTATTTTGCGTTAAACCCTTGTTTCCAAACAAACTAGAAAAACATTAAATGCGGTTTCGCTTGATTTATCCGCCGCTGCAACCATATAAGCGGCATTCATTGATTTATTTTCAGAGACTGACATGACACAAAATCACAGCGATATCCGTACACGCTTTATCTTCGACGATATGCCTATCCGCGGTATGCACATCCGCCTCGAAAAAGTTTGGCACCACATCGTCAACCAAAAACATTATCCTGTCGCCATCCGTCGCGCATTGGGAGAATTGTTGGCCGCCGGTTCTTTATTGTCTGCCAACCTTAAAAACGAAGGCACGCTGATTGTGCAAGTTCAAGGTCAGGGCCGTCTGAAAATGTTGGTGGTGGAAGCGACTTCTGAAAATACTGTCCGTGCTACCGCGCGATGGGACGAAAACGCTGAAATCTGTGATGATGAAAGCCTGACTGCGCTGTTGGGCGAAAACAGCGTGTTTGTGTTGACCCATCAGCCTAAAGATGCCGACCCATGGCAAGGCGTTGTCCCGCTGGAAGGCGACAGCATTGCGCAAATGCTGGTCAACTATATGAAACGTTCCGAGCAGCTCGATACCTATATTACGCTTGCCGCCGACGACCAAGCCGCAGGTGCATTATTGCTGCAACGCCTGCCGGAAGAAGAATTGGATGATGCCGCGTGGGAGCATGTGACCACGCTTGCGCAAACGCTTACTCCGCAAGAATTGACCGGTTTGGATGCGCATCACGCCCTTTACCGCCTTTACCATGAAACCCCGCCCCGCGTTTTTGAACCGGAAGCCATTGAATTTGCCTGCACCTGTTCCCGCGGCAAAGTCAGCGATATGTTGTTGATGCTTGGCGGTCAAGAAGTCGGCGGCGTGGTGGCGGAACAAGGCAGCATTCAAATCGATTGCGATTTCTGCCATACCAAGTATGTGTTTGATGAAACCGATGTCAACGCTTTGTTTGGCACGGATGTGGTGAATGCCGTCCGTCAAGAAAATGAGCGTTTGCAGTAAGCGCGGGATAAAAGTTTCTTAAGGAAATTGGCTTAATAGAAGGGCAGGTGCAAAACCTGTCCTTTCTTTTTGGGAAAACTGAATATCATCAATAGAAAATGCCGTCTGAAAAAAGCGTGGGCTGATTTCAGACGGCATGATTGTTTTAAACGATGCGTTTAATGTTTAAAGATTATTTCCAAACCAACAAAGCGTGGTTGCGTTTGCCGCGGCGGACGATGGTGTATTTGCCGAAACGTTTGTGTTCGTCGGTCAGCAGGTAGGCGTCGTCGGGGCGTTCAGCGGCATGGTTCGGATTGTTGGCTTCAGCAGGTTTGCCGTTGAGTAAAACCGCTTTGCTGTTTACAAAACCGCGCGCTTCTTTGTTGGAAGATGCCAAACCGGCTTTTACCAAAGTCTCAACTACGTTAAGGCTCTCGGAAACTTCAAAAGTCGGCAGTCCGTCGAGTGCCAGCTGCTCGAAGTCGCTTTCGGTGAGATGGCTTTGGTCTTCGGCAAACAGGCTTTCAGAAATACGTTGGGCGGCGGCAAGGGCTTCTTCGCCGTGAATCAGGCGGGTCATTTCCTCGGCAAGAATGCGTTGCGCTTCTGGCTTGGTGCCGCTGGCTTTATCTTTAGCTTCGATGGCATCGATTTCTTCGATGGATAGGAAGGTAAAGTATTTCAGGAATTTATATACATCGGCATCGGCGACTTTCAGCCAGAATTGGTAGAACTGATACGGAGAAGTTTTCTTCGCGTTCAACCATACCGCGCCGCCTTCGGTTTTGCCGAATTTGGTGCCGTCTGATTTGGTTACCAAAGGCAGGGTCAGGCCGAATACTTGTTTTTGGTGCAGACGGCGGGTCAAGTCGATACCGGCAGTGATGTTGCCCCATTGGTCGGAACCGCCGATTTCCAAAACTGCGCCATGACGTTTGTTCAATTCGGCAAAGTCGTAGCCTTGCAGCAGGGAGTAGGCGAACTCGGTAAAGGAAATGCCCACATCATCGCGCTCGATACGCTGTTTGACGGATTCCTTGTTCAGCATGGCATTGACGGAGAAATGCTTGCCGATGTCGCGCAGGAAGTCGAGGCAGTTCATGCTGCCGAACCAGTCGGCGTTGTTGGCCATAATGGCTGCGTTGTCGCCGTTAAAGCTTAAGAAAGGGGTCAGTTGGTTGCGGATGCTTTCTACCCAGCCGGCAACGGTTTCGGCAGAATTCAAGCTGCGTTCGGCGGCTTTAAAGCTTGGGTCGCCAATCATGCCGGTCGCACCGCCCACCAAAGCAATCGGCGTATGGCCGGCTTGTTGGAAACGGCGCAATGCCAATACAGGCAGCAAGTGGCCGATATGCAGGCTGTCTGCTGTCGGGTCAAAACCGCAATAGAGGGAAATTTTTTGTTCGTTTAGCAAAGCGTCTAAGGCTTCGATGTCGGTAGTTTGCGCGATTAAGCCACGCGATTGTAGGTTTTTGATGACGCTCATTGTTATCTTCCAAAAAAATTAGCAGTTTTATAAACCGCTAATTGTAACAAATTTCATCGGATGAATGGCTATGGCTTACTGAAGAAGCGTGTGGTTTTCAGAAAAACGTTTGGCCAGTTCTCTGCCGCCGTAAGGGTTGATGTGGTCTCTATCGGAATAAACCGGCAATCCGTTGATTTTGAAATCCTCCGGAATATAGGCAGTGGCATCGATAATGTGTACATTGGCATATTTTTCTGCCAATTCTTTGATGCGTTCATTTCCTTTTGAAGTGACTGTTTCATCAATGGCAAGATTTTGACTAAATCCCGGTATGCGGTAAGACAGAATATAGGCACGCAAGCCGTTGTATGACAGATTAGGGTTGTCTATCATCAGGTAAACCGCTTGTTTTTCCGAAGAAAGTTTTTGCAACATAAGGTCGAATTTTTTGAAAAAATCGGCATCGTAAGCAAGGGAGTGGCTGTTTTCAGGCATTTGGCTGCCCCAGCGCATGGCCAAAAGCACTTTTGAGTATTGGGGCAGATGCTCTTTGGCGTACTCATAAATGGCACGGCAGGAGGCGTTTTGCTTGAATACGGGCGCGGCATAATCTTCTACATAGGCACAACTGTCCGCAGAAACCATCGCTGCCGACCAGTTTTCTTTTTTGCCGACGGTATCAAAAAACGTTTTATATTGGTCGGCATGCGAATCGCCTAGAATCAGTAATTCCGGCTGTTTGTCGGTATCGCCCCAAATACACTGTTTGTCGGTATTGTTGTGACAAGAAGTGTAGGAACGCGCCAATCCCATACGGTCGTATTGCTCCATAAACGGGAGCTTCATGGCAAGAAAAGGCGTAATGGCCAAAACAAGCATGGGGACGGCATAAATCCATGTTACAGATTGGGCAAAAGAGCCTTTCCAGTTTTTAAACGGCTTCTCGACAAAATAATAAGAAAGCAGAGAGAGTGCGAACATTAAGACAATCGCGGCCGCAGTCGAATACGAAGGCAGATTGTTTGAACCGATGTATCTCATAAAAGCCAATACAGGCCAATGCCACAGATACAGTGAATAGGAAATCAAGCCTATGCCGACGGTAATCTTCCATTGGAAAAATTTTTTCAGCTGGTGTTCAAATTGATTGAAATAAATGAATGCGGCGGCGGCCAAACAAGGAATGATGGCGGCAGGCCCCGGGAAATAGGCGGTTTTTTCCGTATAGGTAAACAGGCAGGCAAACAGTACGCATATGGAAAGTAATGCACCTGCCGCCGCATATTGTTTGCCGGTATCCAGCGCTTGCTGTTGCCGGTATTGCATACATACTGCCGTCAACGAGCCGATCAGCATTTCGCAGGCACGCAGATGAGGTAGGTAATATTTATCCAGTGCAGTCGGCATAAAAGAAGCCAAAATGCTGAATACGCATAGCGTGATGAGGAAGGCAAACTGGGTGCGCCAGCTTTTGCGGACAACCAGTAACAGCAATATCGGGAAGACGAAATAATATTGTTCTTCGACCGATAAAGACCAAATGTGAAGCAAAGGTTTTTCTTCTTGTATGGGGTCGAAATAGCCCTGACCCTTTGCAAAAAAGATATTGGAGATGAACCCCAAGGTGGACAGGGCTGTTCTCCATAAAAGGGAAAAATCATCTTTGGTGAATAAAAGAAAGCCGCATATCAGCGTTACCGTCAATACGGTAAAAAATGCGGGCAGTATCCGCTTGATACGGCGGATGTAAAACTTTTTGAACGAGAAAATCCCACTGTTCATTTCACGATGGATAATCATCGTGATCAGAAAGCCGGAAATGACAAAAAAGATATCAACACCAAGAAAGCCGCCAGGCAGCCAGTTTTTTTCAACATGGAAAACGACAACGGATAGAACAGCAACGGCACGCAATGTATCAATATCTGGGCGGTAAGATAAAACTTTGCTCATAATATTTTGATTTTAATAAGTTTATTTTAATGGCGTCGTCTGAAAAGTGATTCCTGCCGAGAATGGCAGCATTTCGGAGATCAGCCATCGTTTGTCAGTACTGGGCAGTTTGTTTGCCTTCTTAGAATGATTGCTGATGATATGCGTTTGAATAGGATTAGATTAGAGTAGGAATACAGTTGATAGTTTCAACATAATATTTAATATGTTGTTTTTATAATGAATCAGTACGATGCGGTATTGTTTAATTATTTATTGTCATATCAATGGTATTGTTATTGATGATGTAACCTTGCGCTATTTTTAGGTGAAGCGTCGGTAAGAAATGGGAGATTTAAAGAGAGAAAAATTACGGGCCATGCCCGCATTTATTATGGAGATGATGTCTTGTTTGTTGATATTTCAAGACATGAGGCCGTCTGAAAATAAATTCAGACGGCCTTAATCTTAGAAAAGGCCGTCTGAAAAAGCGTTACACTGGGTTTATACGTTAAACAGGAAGTGCATCACATCGCCGTCTTGTACGACGTATTCTTTGCCTTCCACACGCATTTTGCCGGCTTCTTTGGCTTTGGCTTCGCCGCCTAAAGCGATGAAATCTTCGTAGGAGATAACTTGGGCACGGATGAAACCGCGTTCAAAGTCGGTGTGAATCACGCCGGCGGCTTGTGGGGCTGTGTCGCCTTTGTGGATGGTCCAGGCGCGGACTTCTTTGACGCCGGCGGTGAAGTAGGTTTGCAGGCCCAAGAGGTCGTAGCCGGCACGAATCAGGCGGTTCAGGCCCGGTTCTTCCAAGCCCATTTCAGCGAGGAATTCGGCTTTTTCGTCGTCTTCCAATTCGGCGATTTCGCTTTCCATCGCGGCGCAAACGGCCACAACCGGCGCGTTTTCTTTTGCAGCCAATTCTTTCAGGCGATCGAGGTGCGGGTTGTTTTCAAAACCGTCTTCGGAAACGTTGCCGACGTACATGGCAGGTTTGGCAGTCAGCAGGAACAGCGGTTTGAGCATGGCAAGTTCTTCTGCGTCTAAGCCGAAGGAGCGTACAGGCTTGCCTTCGTCCAAATGAGGCAGCAGTTTTTTGCACAGATCGACCAGTTTTTGTGCGTCTTTATCGCCTGAGCGTGCGCGTTTTTCTTCGCGGACGATGGCTTTTTCGACGCTGGCCAAGTCAGCCAGTGCCAACTCGGTGCCGATGGTTTCGATGTCGGCAATAGGATCGACTTTGCCTGCAACGTGAACGATGTTGTCATCGTCAAAGCAACGTACAACGTTAACAATTGCGTCAGTTTCGCGGATGTTGGCGAGGAACTGGTTGCCCAGGCCTTCGCCTTTGCTCGCACCTGCAACCAAACCGGCGATGTCGACGAATTCGACGATGGCAGGCTGCATTTTTTGCGGATTGACGATTTTTGCCAATTCAGCCATACGCGGATCGGGGACTTCAACGATGCCGACGTTGGGTTCGATGGTACAGAAAGGATAGTTTGCCGCTTCGATACCCGATTGGGTCAGCGCGTTAAAGAGGGTGGATTTGCCGACGTTGGGCAAACCGACGATGCCGCATTTCAAGCTCATGGTTTTTCCTGAAAAGATAAAAGTTTAACGGCGGATTATAGCATATTGTGGAGGTACTCAAAACAGCTGCAATGCTGGTGTGGTTTTATGATAAAAGGCCGTCTGAAAACTGTTTCAGACGGCCTTTTTTCCGTGCTGCCTTAACCGGTATTACGCAAACCTTGCGCCACGCCGTTGATGGTCAGGTGAACCATCAGCAGGGCATGAGGATTGTCGGGTTCTTTGCGCAGGCGTTTGAGCATGGCGACTTGCAGGCCGTTGAGGGCGTTTAAATATGGAATCCTCAAGGCAAGCGAACGGGCGAGGCTGCGGTTGTCGCGCAGGAGCTCTTCGGTTTGCAGCAAGTCGAGCAGTGCTTTGCGGCTGCGTTGGTATTCTTTCTTAATCATGCCGAAGATCACTTTTGCTTTATCGGGCGATTCGCTCAAGCCGGCATAGTTTTCCGCCAAGGTGATGTCGGTTTTCGCCATTACTTGTTCCATGTTGGAGAGCATGGCTTGGAAGAACGGATTGCTTTGGGCATGTTCGCGCAGGGCGGCCAGTGTGTCGGGATTACCTTCGCACAAGGTTTCCACTGCGCTGCCGAAACCGTACCAAGCCGGCAGCATGAGGCGGTTTTGCATCCATGAGAATACCCACGGAATTGCACGCAAGTCCTGAATCCGCGCCAAGGTTTTGCGGCTGGCGGGACGGCTGCCGAGGTTGAGGGTGGCGATTTCCTGAATCGGGCTGGTTTGCAGGAAGTAGTCGATGAAGTCGGGGTGGGTAATCAGTTCGCGGTAGTATTTGAACGATACGTCCGACAAATCCTGCATCAGTTTGGCATCAGGGTCTTTTTTGTCCGGCAGGATGCTGGCTTCCAAAGTCGCGGCAACCAAGGTTTCCAAGTTGCGTTGGGCATTGCCCGGGTCGGCGTATTTGGCGGTAATGACTTCGCCTTGCTCGGTAATGCGGATTTGTCCGGCAACGCTGCCCGCAGGTTGCGCCAAAATGGCTTGGTAAGATGGGCCGCCGCCGCGACCTACGCTGCCGCCGCGGCCGTGGAACAGGCGCATGCGGACATCGTATTTTTTGAAGAGTTCGACCAAGCCCAACTCTGCCTGATACAGACACCATGAGCTGGTAACGTAGCCGCCGTCTTTGTTGGAGTCGGAGTAGCCCAGCATGATTTCTTGGATATTGCCGCGGCTTTCGAGCAGGGCGTCATACCAGTCGAGGCGGAACATGGTTTCCATGACCGGACAGGCATTTTCGAGCGCTTCGATGGTTTCAAACAGAGGCACGATGTTGATGCGGCTGTGCGGTTTGCCGTTTTCCACCACCAACAGGCCGCTTTCTTTCAGCAGCAATGCCAAGGCGAGCAGGTCGCTGGGTTGTTCGCAGTTGGAAATAATGCTTTGTGTAACGGCATCTTCGCCAAATTCGTCTTTGATTTTGCGCGCTTCGTTGAAAATTGCCAGTTCGTGACGGGTATGGTCGCTGTATGTGATGAACGGGCTGTACAGCGGACGTTGATGGCTCAATTCGCGCAACAGGGCGGTTTGTTTTTGCTCTTCGTTCAGGCTGTTGTAGTCTTCCAAGCCTGCGTGTTGGAAAAGCTCGGCAACCACATCGGCGTGTTTGCCTGCGTGTTGGCGCAGGTCGAGCGGCATCATGTGGAAGCCGAACACGGATACGCTGCGGATAATGTCGGCCAGACGGCCTTCTGCCAGCAGTTGGCTGCCGTTTTCGTGGAGCGAGCGTTGCAGTTTTTTCAGGTCGTTTAGGAACTCTTCAACCGTGGCATAAGGCTCGAGGAAGCCGAATTTGCAGCCCATGCCCAAACCGAGTGAGCGTGCCTTGCCCATGGCACGTGCCATGATGTAGGCGATGGCGCGGCGGTAGGGTTCTTCGGTGCGGGCGATTTCTTCGTCAGGCGAGAGGGCGGCCAGTGCCATCACGTCGTCGTTGACTTTGACGCGGCGGATGGAGAGTGGCAATTCGCGGTAGAGTTTGTCGAGTTCGCCGCGATAGAAGCGGAACACTGCATCGGCATGCCGTCTGAACGCAAAACGCAAGGTTTCGGCAGAAACGAAGGGGTTACCGTCACGGTCGCCGCCGATCCAGCCGCCGATTTTAAGGATATTCGGAACGCGGACGCCTGGATAGGCCGTCTGAAAATCGCGTTCCATTGTGCGGTAGAGCTTGGGCAGGGCTTCAAAGAAGCTCATTGGGAAAATGGATACGCCGTTGTTGATTTCGTCGTTGACGCTGAGTTTGTGGCGGCGCGTTTCGCTGGTCTGCCACAAGCCCAAAAGGACTGTGTCGATTTCGCGGCGCAACTGAGCCAGCGCATCAGGATTGGTGCAGCGTTCGCGTTGCGGTAGCAGCGCGCGGATGCGGCGGTTGAAGCTCAAGACGGTTTGGCGTTGCACTTCGGTCGGGTGCGCGGTCAAAACGGCGGTAACGACTGTGTTGTCCAGTTGTTGTTGCACCGCTTTGCCGTTGATTTTTCCGGCTTTGAGCTTGCGCACGGTTTCCGTCAGGCTGCCTTCGGCGCTGTTGTGTCCGGCCTCTTCGTGGATTTGGCGGCGGCGTTCGTGGTGCACGTCTTCGGCGATGTTCAAAATCTGTGCGAACAGGCCGCAGGCCAGGGTTAAATCGTGGGTTTGCTGTTCGTCCAATTGCGGCAACACCTTCTCAATCAAGGCAGCGCTGTCGTCTGAAGTCGATAATAACTTAACGGTTTCGACCACCAAAGGCGACGCTTCCTCATGCAGCAGATTGAAAAGAGACTGTTTTAAAAATTCCGCATCCGCCGCCAGAGCGGCATCTTTTGGATTGTTTAAGATATGCAGTTGCATGATTTTTCTCTTATTTAAATGTTAATTTGGGTTTGTCCTGAATCCATTGTATAGCAAATTTTTGTAAACTGCCAATGCTGCCGTCCGATACATTTCAAACTGGAAAACGGCCGTCTGTATCCGCCGCGTGGCCGGTGTCTGTAAAATGCCGTAAAATATTACCCATCAAAACAGAGGCGAGAAACCCATGATTGAATTTCCCAACCAGCCCGATTTTCCTGAACAACACACCGCCGTCGCCGTCGGCACCATCAACATGAGCCAGCAGGCGATACGGGTGTTGATAGAGAATGCCACCGAAAAAGCAAGTATCCTGACCATCGCCCGCGTTTCCGCCATTCAGAGCATCAAACAGACCGCCAACCTGATTCCGCTGCACCTGCCCGGACGCATCATCGGCGTGCAGGTTGATTTCGATATTAACGTTGAGCTGGCCTGCTTGAAGGCCATGCTGACTGTCCAAGCGAACAGCAACGGCAGCATTGCCACCGAAGCCCTGACCGGCCTCAATTTGGCGCTCTTGAGTGTTTACGACATGATGAAAGACGTTGACCGCAATATGATGCTCAGCGGCATCCGCCTCGAATCCGAAACCAGCAGCGAAGGCCGTCCTTTCCTGTTTGACAACGCATACGAAAATATTAATTTCTAAACTACTCAGGCCGTCTGAACGTTAGGTTTCAGACGGCCTTATTGTTATGATGAACGATCAACAACTCTTGCGGTTCAGCCGCCATATCTTGCTTGACGAAATCGGTATCGAAGGCCAAGAAAAACTCTTGGCCGCCCATGCGCTCGTTATCGGTTGCGGCGGGCTGGGTGCGGCGGCCTTGCCGTATCTTGCCGCCGCCGGTATCGGCAGCCTGACGATTGCCGATGCCGATACCATTGACGAAACCAACCTTCAACGCCAAATCACGTTTACCGAAGCCGACATCGGTAAAAACAAGGCTTTGGTCATGCAAGGCCGTCTGAAACTGATCAACAGCCAAACACACATTACGGCCATTCCCGAATTTCTCGATGAGGCCAAGCTTGTCGAATTGGCAAACGCTGCCGACATCATCCTCGATTGTTCCGACAATTATCCCACACGCCAGGCGGTCAACCGCGCCGCCGTTGCTACGCGCACGCCTTTGGTTTCCGCCGCGGCCGTCGGCTTTGACGGACAAATTGCCGTGTACCGTCCCGATCTTCCCGATACGCCCTGCTATGCCTGCCTGTTTGACGGCGAACAAGCCAGCGACGGTGCTTGTGCATTGTTCGGCGTTTTTTCGCCATTGGTCGGCGTTATCGGAACGACCCAAGCCGCCGAAGCGCTTAAAGTGCTGATCGGTATCGGTACGCTGTCGCACGGCAAACTTTCTACCTACAATGCATTGAGCGGACAATGGCGGCAATACGGAGTGAGACGCAATCCCGACTGTCCGGTTTGCGGCGGCCGTTAAAGACAAAAAGCAGGGTAAGGGTTTCAATATTGCCTAAGCCAATCCGCTAGAGTAATCATACTTATCTTTCATTAAACTTGAAGGAAGGCGTTTCTTCCCTTTTCAGACGGCCTGTGGCACGATATGATTCAATGATTAATAAATTTTTTGAGGCCGTCTGAAAAAGGATAAGGAGAAACCGGCTTAATGAATATTATTCGTGCCTTATTGGTGGTATTGGGTTGC
>NZ_CATNVN010000007.1:0-27150 GCF_951230505.1 uncultured Neisseria sp. | reverse complement strand
TCGGATGAGGATTGGCAGCGCGGAAACGCTCGAAAATTTCTTGGCGGATTTGTTTATTCATTGTTTTTGGATTATTTTTTATTGGCGCAGCAATTATATCCGATGGGCTGCTTCAAACAAAGTAGGCCGTCTGAAACGCATTCAGACGGCCTGATTATCAAACAGCCTACTGTTTATTTTTTACTCAAAGTCAGCCCTGTCCAGCCAAACACCAGCGTCAGAGCCAAGCTCAAGTAGCAGAAGAAGGCGTAAGGCAGGTATTCCCAAACAGGTACGCCCAAGGCATGGCTGATGAATACGCCGCAGACGCTCCAAGGCACCAACGGGTTGATGACCGTACCCGCATCTTCCAGCGTACGGGCAAGGTTGCGCGAATGCAGACCAAGCTTGTCATAAACCGGCTTAAAGGTTTCGCCGGAAAGCAGAATACTCAAATATTGCTCGCCAATCAGGAAGTTAACACCAACCGATGTCATGGCCACGCTGAAAGTAGCGCGTCCGGCATTGGTCAAGAACGCACGAATGGCCTCCAACAAAGACGGAATCACACCAATGCTGAACAACAGGCCGCCCAAACTCATGCCGAGTATCACGATGGTTTGCGTAAAGAACATGCTTTCTAAGCCACCGCGCGAAATCAAGCGGGCAATGTCTTTGAATGCTTCGCCTTCAAGTTTGTATCCGCTGTAAAACCACGCGCCCAGCTGTTTCAAATCAGGCGTACTGTGGAAATAAGTCACAATCAGCGCCACCACAACGGTAAACAACATGGCCACAATGGCATTGACGCGCATCAGGGCGAGGATAACCAATAAAGCAAACGGAATCAGCGAGTAGGCATGCACCAAACCGGTTGCTTCCAATTGCGCGCGGAAAGTCTCGACGCTGTTCATGTCATGCGCGGCAACATTGGGCAAGAGCCACAACATCAAGGCCGCACTGATCAACCACGCAGGTACAGTGGTGTACATCATGTTTTTGATGTGTTCGAACAAATCAATGCCGACAATCGAAGCGGAAATACCGGTCGTATCGGAAAGCGGCGACATTTTATCGCCAAAGAACGCACCCGACACAATCGCGCCTGCTGTCATCGCCATATCGGCATGAAACGCAGCCGCCATACCCATAAATGCCACGCCAACAGTTGCACAAGTCGTCAAACTACTGCCGATGGAAATACCGATAATCGAGCAGAGCGCAAACGCCGAGAAGTAAAAATAAGTCGGCGAAATCAATCCGAAACCGTAATACATCAGTGTCGGAATCGCACCGCTCATCATCAGCGCGCTGACCATCAGGCCGATAAAGAAAAACAGATAAATCGCGCCCATGCCCTGCCCGACCGCGCCTATCATACCGTTTTGCATATCTTGATATTTCAAGCCGCGCATCAAACCGTACAACAGCAAGACCACAATCGCCGTCACAATCGACATATGCGGCAGCCATTCAAGCGAAATAATCGTATAACCCATTGCCGCCACCAAAGCCAAGGCCACAGCGATGGCCTCAAAGCGCGGCATATTAAGTAAGGATTTGAAAGCAAACATTGTTCTTTGCCTTTTTAATAAGTATTTAACAGATTTTAGCATAACAGGCCGTCTGAAACCCGATTCTCAGACGGCCTGCCTGTTATTTTATAAAAACAGCTCCAGTAAAACTGCGACACTTTCTTTAAAATATATTAAATTGTTAACATTAAATACTTTTAAATTAAAATAAATGAAATTTTATTGCTTTTTAAAACATCCATCATGTAAAAATGCCACTACTTGTTCGACCGTTTTACGGTTGAACAGCATACCGCTATGGCTGACAGGTAAAACGACATGATCGCGCATATTCGGACAATGCGTTTCGCTGACCAAAACCGTACCATCATGTTCGCCATGCAAACCTAAAACACGGCCCAGACCATACGGTTTGTTACCGGCGATACTGCCCAGCTCAACACCCTCTGGCAACTCAGGCATACTGCCGTCCAATGCCCCTTTGTAAGAGCCGCCCAATACCGGCTTTTGCAAACCCAAATTGAGCACACGTTGCGCGGCACGGCTGCCTTGATGCGGCGTACCCATGGTAACGATACGGCCGCTGACTTTATCCGGATATGCCGCTGCAAAATTGCGTAAGACCAACCCGCCCAAACTATGGCCCACAAAGTGCAGCGTTTCATCAGCATGGTTCTCATCAATCCATCGCGCCAAGTCCTCAACATGCCGATTCATTGAGTGCAACACACTGCAATAATCGAACAGCACAACTTCAAAACCTTCTTGTTCCAGCAAATACGCCAGCGGTCTCATGACCCACGAATGCATGTGCAAGCCATGCAGCAAAATGATTTTGGCCATTTTTTTCCTCCTGTCATTTAAATCATTATGCCACAAAGTAAAAAGGCCGTCTGAAATCCCATAGGGTTTCAGACGGCCTTTTATCATGATGAGTTATTCGTCAGCTTTGTAGCCTTTAATTGCAAAGAAGACGATGTATACATAACAAATCGCTGATACAACGAAAGAAATCATCAAACCGTAAGTATCCGCTGCCCAACCTTGTACCACAGGCACAACCGCACCGCCGACAATCGCAGTACACAATACGCCGGAAGCGCTGCTGGTAAATCGACCTAGACCTTTGGTTGCCAAAGAGAAAATGGTTGGGAACATGATGGAGTTGAAGAAGCCGATAGCCAACAATGCCCACATTGCAACATCTGCACTGGCTTTACCTGCCAACATAGCAACGCCCAACAAGGCAACAGCAGCAGTAGCGTTAAATGCCAAATAGCGGTTAGGCGCAATTTTCGCCATGATAGCAGAGCCTAAGAAACGGCCGACCATTGCACCGCCCCAGTAGAACGACAGATATTTTGCTGCAGATGCGTGGTCCAAACCTTTCAGATAGCCCAACACGCTGACCAACAAAGAACCGATAGATACTTCAGCACCAACATAACAGAAAATACCGGCCGCACCAAAAACCAAATGACGGTATTGCCATACGCTGTGTTTGCCATCATGGTTGTGTTCGCTCTCTTCTTCAGCAATTTTGTTTGCGTCAGGCAGACGAATCATTTTGACGAATACAGCCAAAATAATCAGCAGACCGGCCAAACCTAAATATGGAATTTGAACAGAAGAAATTTGCTCGGCTTTGCTGACAGTTTGTGTCGCATCAGCCAAAATCAGGAATGCGCCGATTTGCGGAGCAATGGTCGTACCCAAAGAGTTAAATGCCTGAACCAAAGTCAGTGTTGCAGATTCTTTACCCGGTTTGGACAGCAAAGTCACATAAGGGTTACCCGCTACTTGCAACAGTGTTACACCTGAAGCCAAAATAAACAATGCACCCAAAAAAGTTGCATAAGAATGACTGCCAGCAGCAGGATAAAAGAGTAGACAGCCGATGGCAGTCAATACGAAGCCGCTAATCACGCCGTTTTTATAGCCGATTTTGCCGACCAAATAGCCCATCGGGATCGACATAATCGCATAAGCGGTAAAGAAACAGAATTGAATCAGCATCGCCTGAACATAAGTTAGGTCGAAAATATCTTTCAAATGCGGAATCAAAATATCGTTCATGCAGGTAATAAAACCCATCATGAAAAAGAGTGTGGTTAGGACAACCAGCGCAGGAGTATGATTTTGTTGTGAATGCGCAGACATGATTTGCCTTTCGTTTTGTTAAGATTCGCTGGAAAAATGAGCTTAAATCAGTTCATTAAACTTAACACCCATTAACAGCCGCCCGTATCATACTGATAATCCGTCACTTTGAAAACTATTTTCTAACAGCCGACTACATTATCCTTTAGCCGTTTAATTTTAAAAATTTCAATAATATTGGATTTATCTTTTATTAGATTAAAAATAAAGGCATAGTCCTCTTACTAAGCCTGTTATTTCTTTTTTACAATATCACTTGATGTAACTCAAAACATGCCCCCTCTTTACGCTTACCTTGCCCTGATTGCTTCTGCCTTCACTTCAGCCACACTACTTCCAGGCACATCCGAGGCGGCATACGCCGCATTTGTGTACCAATATCCGCAACATGCCCTCGGCGGATGTTTGTGTGCCGGTTTGGCGAATGGCTTGGGTAGTATGGTTTCGTATTACATGGGCAGAATGTTTCCGGCCAAGAAAAGGCCGTCTGAAAAAGTATTGGCACGTATACAAAGATGGGGGATTTGGCCGCTATTGTTTGCATGGCTGCCGATTATCGGCGATGCCCTCCCCCTTGCCGCAGGCTGGCTCAGGCTCAATGCTTTGCATTGCGCCATCATTCTGATTACAGGCAAACTGCTGCGCTATGCCATGATTTATTGGGGGATGAACACAGTTGCCGTATAAGCTTCGACAACCAAAAATAAAGGCCGTCTGAATGATTCAGACGGCCTTTGCCTTTAATTCGACAATTACAAGACTTTCACAATGCTCTCGCACAAATAATCGATGTTGTCATCGGTAATGCCGGCAACGTTGATGCGGCCGGAACGGACGGCATAAATGGCAAACTCATTTTTCAAACGGTCAACTTGTTCGGGAGTCAGACCACTGAAAGAGAACATACCGTTTTGTTCGATAATGAAATCAAAGTCTTGAGTTGCGCCTTTTGCTTTGAGCAACTCGACAAATTTTTGGCGCATGGCTTTGATGCGGCCGCGCATTTCATCGAGTTCGGCAATCCATTGTGCTTTCAAATCATCATTTTTCAACACCAGCGCAATGGTGTTCGCACCGTGTGAAGCCGGGTTGGAATACAAGGTACGGATGATGGTTTTGACTTGGCTGTGGGCGCGGGCTGCTGTTTCTTCATCTTCGGCCACCAAAGTGAACGCGCCGACGCGCTCGTTGTACATACCGAAGTTTTTGGAATAAGAGCTGGCAATCAGCAATTCTGTATTGTGTTTCAAGAACACGCGCAAGCCGTAGGCATCTTCTTCCAAGCCATTGCCGAAGCCTTGATAAGCAAAGTCAAACAGTGGCAACCAGCCTTTTTCGGCAGAAAGTTTTGCCAAAGTTTCCCATTGTTCGGGCGTAGGGTCGATGCCGGTAGGGTTGTGGCAGCAGCCGTGCAGCAGGACGATGTCGCCTTTTTGCGCTTGGCTCAAGTCTTCAATCATGCCGTCCCAATCCAAACCATGTTTGGCGGCATCATAGTAGCGATAAGGTTTATCTTGGATACCGACCGCTTTGGCGATGGCGTTGTGGTTTGGCCAAGTCGGATTGGAAATCCAGATGGTTTGCGCGTTCAACTGACGTTTAGCAAACTCGGCCGCAATGCGCAATGCACCTGTACCGCCAAGGCTTTGCGCTGTTTTGGCGCGACGGCTGGCAATGATTTCGTGGTCTTTGCCAAACAGCAGAATTTGGGTTTGTTCATTGTAGTCGGCAACGCCGTCGATGGTCAGGTAGTTTTTAGTTGTTTCGCTTTCTAACAGGCGTTTTTCAGCCTCTTTAACGGCTTTGACAATAGGCGTCGCGCCGGATGCGTCTTTGTACACGCCGATACCGAGATTGACTTTCTCCGGACGGGTTTCGGCTTTAAACGCCTCGCCCAAACCTAAAATCGGATCAGCAGGAGCAGCTTCGATATGCTTGAAGAACATGATTTTTCTCTTTACAAGTAGTAAAACGGTTGAAAAAATACAAATTTATGTAATTTTACGCCGTTTCAGGCCGTCTGAAAACGGATTATTACAGGGTTTTAACGCAAGATTGCCAACAAATCCAAAGGTGTGGCAATACGGAAATCGGCAAGCCAGTTTTCGGTTTGATCTTCGGCAGAAATATAGCCCCAATCGGCAAGCACGGTCGTCATGCCTGCATTTTTGCCTGCCTGCATATCGCGCTCGGCATCGCCGACATAAAAGCATCGCTGCGCTTCGACACCCATCTGTTCGCACGCATAAAACATAGGCTTCACGCTGGGCTTGGGTTCATCGCAAGTATCGCCGCTGACAATCACGGCAGGAGGCACGGTAAACCCGAGCTTAGGCACGAGGACATCGGTAAAACGCATGGGCTTGTTGGTAATAATGCCCCATTGGATACCGCGTTGTGTTAAAGCTTCCAACATTTCGTTTACGCCGTCGAACAAGATGGTTTGGTCGGCATAGCAGCGGCTGTATTCGTCCAAAAACTCTTTGCGCCATTGCATATAGTCCGGATGATCGGGCGTAATGCCTGCGCCAAGTTTGAGCAAACCGCTCGCACCGTGGCTGGCCTGCGGACGGATTTCATCCATGCTTTTTTCTGGCAAACCGTGTCGGTGCAACACCGTATTGAGCGCGCCACCCAAATCAAGTGCGGTATCGGCAAGCGTGCCGTCAAGGTCGAATAATACGGCTTGGGTCATAAGTGTTCCTTTGATGATTTTAGAAGGCCGTCTGAACAATCCAACAAGTTTCAGACGGCCTGAATATGGTTAATGGTGATGATGAATTTTTAAACATCTAAACCGCATTGCTTTAATTTTTTACGCGCAATGCTTTTCTGTTCTTCTGTGAACAACGGTGACCAGCGTTCTTGGAGAATTAAATACTCCATGCTGATTTTTAATCCTTTTTCTTGGCCTGCAAGGTATAGTTCTCCTAAGCCTTGGCTAATATCTGGCGAAGCTAGTAATTTATCGGCTGCAGCCTTACCACCCATCTCATCTACCATTTGCTTAAACCGCGTAGCCCTATAAGGTGTCGGTAATTTCTTTGCCAAATCATAAATTTCTAACATAGCATGATGAAAATCTGCCTCTAATTGTTTTTTATCCATTTTTTTTCCTCATTATTCATTATGATGTTCGTGCATTTCCTGCGAACACAAAACTTCATCTTTATGCGGATGCTGTTCGCTTTCAATCTGAATCGTACAATGCCCGATGTTATGATGCGCCAATTCATGTTCGATGCGGTAGGCGATTTGTTCGGACTCTGCAACCGTCATGTTGCCATCTACGACAATATGGCAGGACAAAACGTGGATATTGCTGGTAATCGTCCAAACATGCAAGTCGTGAACGGATTTTACGCCTTCCGTATTGCGGATAACGCTGAGCAACTCATCGGTATGGATGTTTTCCGGCGCACCTTCCATCAAAATGTGCAAAGTCTGTTTAAACAACATCCAGCCACTGCGCCCTACCAACGCCGCCACCAATACGCTGGCAACCGTATCCGCCCATTGCCAGCCACACGCCATCATCAGTACCGCTGCGACAATCGCCCCTATCGAGCCGAACAAATCGCTGATTACATGCAGATACGCACCGCGCATATTAACGTTTTCTTCGGTATCGCTATTCTTCAACATATAAACGGCGACGCCGATGTTGACCAGCAAACCGATGATACTGACCACCAACATGCCGCCCGTCAAAATTTCCGGCGGATAGAACAATCGTTTGACTGCTTCATAAAAAATCATCGCCGCAATCAACACCAACGACAATCCGTTAAACATCGCCGTCAAAATTTCAAAACGCTTGTAACCGAATGTCTTTTGCAGCGTGGTCTGTTTCTCGCCAAGTTTGAATGCCCACAATGCCACGCCCAACGAAAACGCATCGCTGAACATATGCCCCGCATCGGAAAGCAGGGCCAAAGAGTTGGTTAGCCAGCCGCCGACCGCTTCAACCAGCATAAATCCGGCAATGACGAAAAATGAAATGCGCAATACTTGCTTATTGGCGGTATGCGTAGTATGCGCGTGCGAATGATCGTGATGATGTGCCATGATGGTTTTACCGTTTCAGACGGCCTTTTTATCCTGTTTCAAACTTTTCTCAAAATCTTCCAACATATCCAGCTCGAAACGGCTGAATCCAGCACGTTCCCGTGCTTCGATATTGACGTAGCCGCGGAAAATAAACATATCGTAACGCGCAATCAGGCTGCGGAACAAGGCAACCGGTTCCAAACCGCGCTCACGGCAAAGATGCTGATACCAATGATTGCCGATGGCGACATGCCCTACTTCATCGCGATAAATAATATCCAACACATCGCAGGTTTCCACATCGCCGCGCTGCGCCACTTTTGCACGAATACCCGGCGTGACATCCAAACCGCGCGCTTCCAACACCCGCGGCACCAAAGCCATGCGCAACAAGGGATCGTAAGCAGTTTTATACGCCATATCCCACAAATGCCCGTGCGCTTCAAAATCGCCGTAATCGTAGCCCAAGCTGTTCAGACGGCCACGCATCAAGCCGAAGTGAAACACTTCTTCTTTCGCCACCCTTACCCAATCACGCACAAACTGAAACGGCATATTGCGAAAACGATACGCCGCATCCAAAGCCAGATTAATCGCATTAAATTCAATGTGCGCAATCGCGTGCAACATCGCCGCATAGCCTTCGACCGTATTCATCTTGCGCGGCGTGACTTCCGAAGGGGCAACCAAACGCGGACGGAGCGGATGACCGGCAAAACGGCAATCCACAGGTTTTGACTCTTCAACCGTCAAACCTTCCGCCTCACCCAACTGCGCAAACAAGGCCTGCGTCAATCTTCCCTTTTCATCCGGATTGTCCGACAGCAAAGCCTGTTCCAATAAAGGATAAGGATTCAGATACATACAAAACCATTGTTTTAAAAAGATAAATATTATAACCGTTTTAAAAAGATAAATATTATAACCGTTTTAAAAAGCAAACAGAAAGACTATAATTTCACGCTTTCCGTAAAATGACATTAAATACCACACCAAACCATTGTGTGCTTCATTAAAAAAACGTCAAAACCAAATGCAGGCCGTCTGAAGAAATGAAATTATTTCAGTCACTTGATTGGATTTTTCATATTTACACAAATTAAACCCTCCATTCAGCCCCTTGCCTGTTACACCATAACGTCTATACTGAACCCATCTCTCCGAACAAGGAACCAAAACATGAAAACTACCCGACTGTTCACCCTGACCGCTGCCGCGCTGCTTTCTTCAGCCATCGGCTTTGCACAAGCCGGCGCAGTGGATGCCCTGAAAAAATTCAATAATGACGCTGACGGTATCAGCGGCAACTTCAGCCAAACCGTTCACAGCAAAAAGAAAACCCAAACCACACACGGTACATTCAAAATCCTGCGCCCGGGCTTGTTCAAATGGGAATACACCAAACCCTACAAACAAACCATTGTTGGCGACGGCAAAACCATTTGGCTCTATGACGTAGATTTGGCGCAAGTAACCAAGTCCTCACAAGACCAAACCATCGGCGACAGCCCTGCCGCCATCCTCTCCAATAAAACCGCATTGGACAGCAGCTACACGCTGAAAGAAGACGGTTCTGCCAACGGTATCGACTACGTTTTGGCTACGCCTAAGAAAAACAATGCCGGCTATCAATACATCCGCATCGGCTTCAAAGGCGACAACCTCGCCGCAATGCAGTTGAAAGACAGCTTCGGCAACCAAACCAGCATCAGCTTCAGCGGTTTGAACACCAAGCCTAACCTATCCAGCGGTATGTTCAAATTCACTCCTCCTAAAGGCGTTGATGTCTTGAGCAACTAAGCTTTCAACTGAAACACAAAGGCCGTCTGAACAACAGACGGCCTTTTATTTAGTTCAATTCAACATCAAACATACTGTTACTTTTGACCTTGAATGGCAGCGGCAATTTTTTCTGCGCCTTTTTTCGCCCAGTCTGCCTGCTTGGCTTCCACCATCACGCGCACGACAGGCTCAGTACCGGATGCGCGCAAGACCACGCGGCCTTTACCTTCGAGTTCTTTTTCCACTTCAGCCAAAGCCTCTTTGGAAGCATCCTGCCAGTTTTGACCTTTTTTGATGCGGACGTTAATCATGGTTTGCGGATACGGCTGCCAATCGGCGCAAACAGTGGCAAGGTCTTGATTCAAGGTTTGCAGTGCGGCCAAAACTTGCAGCGCAGAAATGATGCCGTCACCGGTATTGTGTTTGTCCATGCACAAAATATGGCCGCTGGCTTCGCCGCCAATCGACCAACCGCGTTGGTGGAGCTGTTCCAACACATAGCGGTCGCCCACTTTGGCGCGGCAGAAATCAACACCCTGCTCTTTCAAAGCAATTTCCATCGCCATATTGGTCATCACTGTACCCACTACGCCGCCGATTTCCACACCTTCGTGCGCACGTGCTTTGGCAATCACATAAATCAGGCTGTCGCCGTCATACACTTTGCCATTGCGGTCAACCATCATCAAACGGTCGCCGTCACCATCCAAGGCAATGCCGTAATCGGCTTCATTTTGCAATACAGCCGCTTGCAAAGCTTTCGGATGGGTTGCCCCACATTTCTCATTGATGTTGTAGCCGTTTGGCTCATCACCGATACTCACCACTTGCGCACCCAATTCGTGGAATACTTTAGGCGCAACTGCATAGCCTGCACCATTGGCGGTATCGACCACCAATTTCAGACCGCGCAAGTCCAAATGGCTTGGGAAAGTGGATTTACAGAACTCGATATAGCGGTCATCCGCACCATTAATCCGGCGCGCACGACCCAAACGGCTGGACGGCTGGGTTTTCATTTCCTCATCGATTTTGGCTTCGATTTCCAACTCGATTTCATCGCTCAGCTTCACACCGCCTTCGGCAAAGAATTTAATGCCGTTGTCAGAATAAACGTTATGGGAAGCAGAAATCATCACACCGGCAGACAAACGCAAAGCACGGGTCAAATACGCTACGCCCGGGGTTGGCAGAGGGCCGGTTTGAATAACGTTGACACCGGCGGCAGTAAAGCCTGCAATCAGCGCAGCTTCCAGCATATAGCCTGAAATACGCGTGTCTTTACCGATCAAGACGGTCGGTTTGATTTCACCTTCGTGCTGCACCAAAACCTGACCTGCCGCATAGCCTAATTTCAAGACAAAATCAGGATTGATAGGAAACTGACCGACTTCGCCACGCACACCGTCAGTACCGAAATATTTTTTTGCCATGAGATAACTCCGTGATTGTTTTGTCGTATGTGAATATTGTTGAACTTCTTTAAAAGAATCTTGATTGTATTCGAAAGCCGTCTGAATCTTTCAGACGACCCTTGATCATGAGAATAATTTACTACTTCAGTATTATAGCAAGATCCGGATTTCCTGCACAAAAAAAGCACATCCTTTTGCAGAATGCGCTTCCTATTCGAGATTCAAAATCAAATCTTAGAATTTAGCACCAGACTGATTAGCCATGTAATCAACTGCAGCTTTCACTTCATCATCGCTCAGGCTACCGTTACCACCTTTGGCAGGCATTGCGTTAAAGCCTTCGAGTGCGTGTTTGTGTAGGGTGTCTTTACCTTGTTTGATACGAGGAGCCCAGTCTTCTTTTTTACCTACATGAGGAACACCTGGAACTGCGCCGCCGTGACATGCTTGGCAGTTGGCTTCGTAAACTTTTTTGCCGTCTGCACCGCCGGCTGCTGGAGCTGCCACACCTTTGTTATCTGCTTTGGCCGCATCTGCTTTAGGGGCTTCTGCAGGAGCTGCACCTTCAGCCGCCGGAGCTGAAGCGGCTTCACCGGAAGCGGCTGCATCGGCAGGAGCTGCGGCATCAGGATCAGGGAAAGTACCGCCGGCTTTGTTGGCCATGTAAGTAATGGCGCGTTTCAATTCTTGATCGGTCAAATCAGCCGCACCGCCTTTGGCAGGCATTGCGTTGAAACCGTTCAAAGCGTGTTGGAACAAGGTATCAAAGCCTTGGGCGATACGAGGAGCCCAATCGCCTTTGTTTTCAAATTTAGGCGCATTAGGAACAATACTGTCCGCCGCGTGACATTGGATACAGATTTTGTTGAAAATCTGGTCGCCTTGACGTTCGCCGACAGGAATACCGTCGCCCATTTTGAGTTGGCCGACTGGCTGGATACGGGTTTGAGTCGCAGCTTCGGTTGTTTCGGCAACATCGCCGAATGAACCGCTTCCCGCCAGTTTGATCAGGAAGTAAATCACTGCAATGACAATAACGATACCGCTCACAAGGGTGAACAATGCAGAGCCTTGGGCTTTGTGGTCGCGGAGTTGTTTCATTTGGTAGGCCTCGCCGTTAGGTTAGGTTGTGCTGTAAGTTATAGTTTATGTGTTAAACGCAGTTAACAATATTTTGCTGGATTATACTGAATTCGCAAAGGCTTTCCAATCCATCTTGAGAAAAAGATACGCAAAAATCCTCAAAAGGCCATCTGAATTCTGCTAAGCCTTTGTAGTTAATTGATTATTCCAGCCATGCAAAAAAGTGACCGCCAATGCCACTTTCAGACACTTTCAAGATAAACTTTGCCAATAAAGCCAATATGCGTTAACCTTACGGCTTTCGCACCCATAGCTCAGTTGGAAGAGTGTCAGTTTCCGAAGCTGGAGGTCACAGGTTCGATCCCTGTTGGGTGCGCCAATTATAAATAGGCCGTCTGAAAGATGAAAATTTTTCAGACGGCCTTTTGATTTACTTCAAATAAAACTACATTCAATTTCAGATTGAACGGCTATTGCAACACTTTGGCAAATGCTTCGGCCACATAATCGATATTCGATGCATTCAAACCGGCCACACACATCCTGCCCGAATCCAGCAGGTAAACGGCAAACTCGTCACGCAGGCGGTGTACCTGCTCTACGGTCAAGCCTGTATAGCTGAACATGCCGCGCTGTTTGATGAAATAGCTGAAATCGCGATTGGGGATTTTGGCCGTCAAAACATCATAAAGTTTCTGACGCATGGCACGGATACGGTCACGCATGGCGTAAACTTCGTTTTCCCACAAAGCGCGCAGCTCCTCGCTGTTCATCACATCAGAAGCGATATATGCACCATGAGCGGCAGGGCTGGAATAAATGCGGCGGACGGTAAATTTCAACTGTCCGAACACCAGCTCTGCTTCTTCCTTATCAGGACACACTACGCTCAAACCGCCGACGCGCTCGCCGTACAGCGACAGGTTTTTCGAAAAAGAATTGCTGACAAACAAAGGCAGGCCCATTTCGACGGCTTTACGGATTGCATAGGCATCGCTGTCCAAATCCTCGCCGAATCCTTGATAGGCAATGTCCATAAACGGAATCAGCTTGTGCGTTTTGATAATGTCCAACACTTCATCCCATTGCGCTTGCGACATATCGACGCCGGTCGGGTTTTGGCAGCATGGGTGCAAGATCAAGACGCTGTTTTCCGGCAATGTTTTGAAAAACGCAGTCATTTCTTCAAATTTCACGCCGACGGTTTCAGGGTTGTAATAAGGATACGTCCCCACTTCAAAACCGGCGCCTTCAAAAATACCTTTATGGTTGTCCCAAGTCGGGTCGCTGACATAGGCTTTCGCTTCAGGGAACCAACGGTGCAAAAAGTCGGCACCGACTTTCAACGCCCCCGAACCGCCCAAAGTCTGTATGGTTGCAACGCGCCCTTCTGCCAGCGCCTGATTATTCTGCCCAAACAGCAAACGCTGAACAGCACTCCGATAAGTGTCCAAACCTTCCATCGGCAGATAAGGCGATGGTCGCGGTACAGTCGCACGCTCTGCTTCTGCCCGGCGGACAGATTCCAAAACCGGCATTTTGCCTTCGTCATCAAAATAAATGCCGATGCTCAAATTGACTTTTTCAGGACGCTCGTTGCGTTTGAAGGTTTCAACCAAACTCAAAATCGGGTCACCCGGATAATACTCGACATGACGGTACATGGTGCTTCCTTTGTTTTCAGACAGAATGAGGAAGATTGTGGCACTAAAAGGCCTTATTTGCAAAATCAGGCCGTCTGAAAAAATTCAGACGGCCTGATTATTTTTAAAGGCTACCAATCTACTCGTTTCAAATCGTTTTGCGCCAATACATCCGCATGCTCGCTGCGGCTTTGATATTCCCTGTCCTGCAAAATGCGGCGGGCGACATAATTCAAATGCAGCTTGGCCGCTTCCGCCGCCTCGGCCGGTTTGGCCTGGGCAATGGCTTCAAAAATAGTGCGGTGTTGGGCAATCAGCGTCGGGCGCGGGTCTTCGGTTTGATGGATATAGATAATGCCGCTGCGTGTTTGCTGATAAAGCATTTTGAGCAGGCTGCTGGAAAGATGGCTGAACAGGATATTGTGTGCGGCATCGGCAATGGTTTGATGAAAGCTGACATCCGCCTCTGCTTGATGCTCCAAATTTCCGCTTTCGCAGGCCGCTTCAAATTTCTGCCGCCAAAAGTCAATGCGTTTCAAATCGGCGTCAGTCCGTCTTTCGGCGGCCAGCGCCGCCATACAGCCTTCAACGTGACAACTGAAATCGAATACGTCTGTTTCCCAATTGGTATGTTTGCCGAGCAACTCCTGCCAGCTTTGTAAAAAATCCTGCTGCGGCTTGACGGAAACATAATAGCCATCGCCCTGCCGCGCTTCCAAAACCTGCTTGGCAATTAAAATATTCAACGCCACCCTGACCGACGGCCGCGATACGCCGAATTCTTCCGCGAGCGTACGTTCGGGAGGCAATTTACTGCCTTCTTCATAAATGCCGGTCGCGATACGTTCTTCCAAAACGGCTAAAACCTGATCGCTGATTTTTTGCGGACGAACCAATTTCGTCATGTTGTATTCCTGATGATTGAAGGACAGTTGTATTCAGACGGCCATAAATTGGATTGACCAATTGGCCGCCCATTCTAATCAATCCCCTATTTTTTCGTCAAGAAATGCCATTCTCCCTATTGCAAGCAGTTTAATTCAAACACATTCATTTTTATCAAGTAACCTCACCAATGCCTTCAAATCAATATTTTGGTATGACCAATCTTAATAAACAACCTATGCGTCCAAAATCTGAAAATATTGATTTAGATTAAAATCCCACTGCTTCTATTTAACTAGACTTTATGTATAATACTTAGGTATTAGTTAATATAATTCCTAATAATAGAGAGAAACAATATGAAATACCCACCATTACTTATCTTACCCATTGCCTTAGCCGTATCCCAAGCATGGGCAGAGACTAACCCTACACCTGAAGAAACAGTTACCCTTTCCCCTGTCACCGTCACCGGCACACAACAACAAAAAGCCAATCGCGTTACTTTCAACCCCAAAGCTGCTTTGCAACCCCTCCCTGCCGGAGACGGGGCAGACCTTTTACAATCCGTGCCCAACATGAGCATCATCCGCAAAGGCGGCAGCTCGGGCGATCCGCTGTTCCGCGGTTTGGGCGGCTCGCGCCTCTCCGTCAATGCCGACGACCAATTTATTTATGGTGGTTGCGGTATGCGCATGGACCCGCCGACTGCCTACATCCACCCCAATTCGTTTGATAAAGTCGTGGTCACCAAAGGCCCGCAAACCGTCACCCAAGGTATGGGCTTGGTCAGCGGTTCGGTGCAATTTATCCGTAAAGATCCTGATTTCACTGAAAAACCTTACAACATCAACGCCACCCTGACGGCGGGCAGCAACGACCGCCTTGACGGCTCGCTGGAAGCCGAGTTCGGCGGCAAATACGGCTATGTCCGTACCAATATCTCCCATAACGAAGCCGACGATTACAAAGACGGCGACGGCAACCGCATTCACTCCAACTTCAAACGCGACAGCCAAATGCTGCAACTGGGTGTTACTCCGACAGAAAACACCACCATTGCCGGTACATACGAGCGCAGCAGAGCCAAGGTTGCCTACGCCGACCGCATGATGGACGGCAGCAAATTCGACCGTGATGCGTGGAATATCCGTTTTACCCAACGCAACCTTACCCCATGGTTCAGCGAATTGGAACTGCGCTACGGTAAAAGCGAAATCGACCACGTGATGGACACATACAGCCTGCGTACCATCCGCAACCGTGCCGGCATGCAGATTAAAAATGCCAACAACCCTAAACGCAATACCGATACAGGCCGTCTGAAAGCCACTTTCGATTGGGACAAGCTTAACCTGCAAACCGGTTTGGATTATTTGGATGATGTCCACGTCGCGCGTCATGAGCGTGGCGGCGACGGCTACAGCCACAAGCCTTATATGCCCAACCAAAGTTTCAAACAATGGGGTGTTTTCACCGAAGCCTCTTGGCAGCAAACCGACAATCAACGCTGGGTAGCAGGTTTGCGCCATGACCAAGTCAAAGCGCATTACGATACCGCGCGCGTAACCGACCCCGTTTTGAAACATCAGAAATTCAATTTGAACTCAGGCTTCCTGCGTTGGGAAAGAAATACGGACAACGGTCTGAAATACTATGCCGGATTCGGCATTGCCGAACGCGCGCCTGACTACTGGGAACGCCTGCACTCTGAAAACAAAGCCATCCGCGCAGAGCAAAACCGCCAAATCGATGCAGGCGTAATCTGGAAACGTCCTAATCTCCACGCATCCGTATCCGTATTCGGCAGCGACATCAAAGACTTCATCATGATGGAGAGCAAAGACAAGATTTTCAACGTGCGCAACATCAACGCTTCACGCTTTGGCGGCGAAGCCGAAGTCAAATGGACATTTGCGCCTAACTGGGAAGTCGGCACCAGCCTCGCCTACACCCACGGCAAAAACCGTACCGACGGCAAACCTTTGGCACAAACGCCACCGCTCGAGTGGAACAACACCCTCGCCTTTGACAACGGCAAATTCAGTGCGGGCGCATTATGGCGCGTCGTGGCCAAACAAAACCGTTACAGCAAAGGCCAAGGCAATATCGTCGGCCAAGACATCGGTGCCTCTTCGGGCTTTGGCGTACTCTCGCTCAACGCTGGTTGGAAATTCAGCAAATACGCCACATTACAAGGTGGCGTGGACAACGTGTTCAACAAAAACTATGCTGAATTCGTCAGCCGCGGCGGCGACCCGTCTGCCGGTACACAAACCATGCGCGTGAACGAACCCGGCCGTACTGCATGGCTGAGGCTGCAAGCGAAGTTCTAATCAGCCTCATGCGTATATAAAAAGGCCGTCTGAAAAATTTTCAGACGGCCTTAATATTTTTAATGATGTTTTTAAACAAACAGTCCGGCGAAACAATGCAACGCCGGACTGTTTGCTCTCTATCGGATTAAATCAAACCCAAAGAGTTGATGAACACCACAATAATCGCAATCGGCGCAAGATAGCGAAGCGCACCCAACCACAGGTAAAGCAGCTGTTTCGGAATGGTGCTGCCCATGCCCGCATCACGCAGGACAGACTGTTTGTCCTGAACCCATGACGTAAACACGGCAACGCTCAATGCGCCAATCGGCATGATAACGGCGGAAATAATGAAGTCCCACAAGTCAAAAATGGTTTTGCCGAAAATTTTAAACTCGCTCCAAACGCCAAATGACAGCGCCGAAGGAATACCGACTATGAAAATCGCAATGCCGGTTACCCAAGCGTGGCTGCTGCGCTTTTTCTCGTCTTGGCGGATGGTTGCCGCGATAACGGTTTCCAGCATGGAAAACGCGGAAGTCAGCGTCGCAAAGACAACCAACAGCATGAACACAGCAAACAAATACGTACCCATCGGCATTTTCATGAAGACCGCAGGCAACACAACAAAAATCAAACCAGGGCCTTGGCCGGGTTCAAAACCGAAGGCAAATACCGCAGGGAAAATCACCAAACCGGCCAGCAGCGACACAAACAGGTTCATCCACATAATCATATGGCCGGAACGGAACATATCCTGATCTTTACCCAAATACGAAGCATAGGTAATCATCGCGGACACGCCGATACTCAAGGCAAAAAACGCCTGACCCAAAGCAGTCAGCATCGTACCCGGTTTCAAATACGACCAATCCGGTTTCAACAAGAATGCCACGCCGTCCATTGCGCCGGGCAAGGTCAGCGAACGGATAGCCAGCGCGATAAAGAGGATAAACAAACCCGGCATCAACACGCGGTTTGCCTTTTCAATGCCGTCTGAAACGCCGCCTTTGACCACCCAAATGGTAATCAGCATGAACAAGCCTTGGTAAAACAGCGAACCAAACGGCGAAGAAATCGTTTTGCCGAACAAGGCTTCAAAGTCTGCACCGGCATGAATTTCGCCGGTAAAGCTGTGCACGACGTAGTTCAATACCCAGCCGCCGACCACGCTGTAAAACGACAGCAAGATAAAACAAGCGGCCACGCCCATGCGGCCAACCCACGGCCACTGCGAACCGGGGCGCAATACTTTGAAGGAGTCGATGGCGTTTTTACCGCCCGTGCGGCCGATGTAAAACTCGGCCAATTGAACCGGCAAGGCTACCAAAATCGTAAAAATCAAAAACAAAAGAAAAAATACAGCGCCGCCGTTGGTACCGGCTGTATAAGGGAATTTCCAAATTGCACCCAAACCGATGGCCGAGCCTGCCGCAGCAAGCACAAAGCCGATTTTGGATGACCAAGATGAATGGTTGCTCATGATGTAATATTAAGAAACGTGAAGATGCCGAATTGTAACAGGGTGAAGTCAAGCCGTGAGTGGCTGGCAGACAGCCGATAAGCAATTCGCACGGATGGTGCGTACTTGCCAAGCAAATTAGCATGAATTTTTGATAATTAAACTTCTAATAGCATAAATTTTATTTTTATATTCTAAATTTGACGGTTTATTTTAAAAATAAGCATATAAAAGGCCGTCTGAAACCTTGTTTTTAAGTTTCAGACGGCCTTTATCTTTAAGCCGCTTTATTTTTTCATGGCATCGGTCATAACTTTGACATTGTAGCGATACATACCGATGTAGCTGTTGGCTGGTGCACCACCCAATGCATCAGAATACAAACGTCCACTGACATTGACGCCGGTTTCTTTGGCGATACGGTCAATCATGCGCGTGTCTTTGATGTTTTCAGTAAAGACGGCTTTAATGCCCTCGCGTTTGATTTGGCGGATGATGGAAGCCACTTGTTTGGCAGACGGCTCGGCTTCGCTGCTCACACCTTGAGGGGCGATGAATTCAATATTGTAGCGTTTGCCCATATAAGAGAACGCATCGTGTCCGGTCAAGACTTTACGCTTGGCGGCAGGTACGGCATTAAAGGCAGCCTGCGCATCGCTGTGCAGTTTTTTCAGCTGCATTTGATAGTTGCCCAAACGTTGCTGATAGTAGGTTTTGCCTTCAGGGTCGGCTTGAATCAAAGCATTGGCAACGTTTTGCGCATAAGTACCCATCAGGACGGGATCGGTCCAAACGTGCGGGTCAAACTCGCCGTGATCGTGATGATGGCCTTCGTGATCGTGGTCATGATGATGGCCGCCCTCTTCTGCTTTCAAAGCCTGAATGCCTTTGGTCGCTTCGGCGAAAGGAACTTTACTCTGTTTGACTGCACGCTGTACATCGGCGGCTTCCAAGCCCAAACCGTTAAGCAATACCAATTTGGCACTGCGGATTTTTTTGATGTCGCCACTGGTCATGTGGTAGGCATGGCTGTCTTGGTTAGGGCCCACCAAGCTTTGAACGGCCACACGGTCGCCACCAATCTGTTTGGCCACGTCACCCAAAATGCTGAAGCTGGTGACAACAGGCAGCGGAGCGGCATAAGCTGCACCGGTCAATAATGCGGCAACGATGCCGAGTTTCCAATGTTTCATATTCTCTCCAGTGATATAACGTAACATTAACATCATCATAAAACAGACCGCCTGATTATTCAAGCGGCCGTCTGAAAAATCATGCCGTGCGGTGTTTCTTGCGGCGCAGCCATTTTGCCAAAATACCGCCTTCCCAACCGAACACGACGGAAATCAGGTAAAGCGTGCCGCAGCATAAAATAATCGCCGGGCCGGACGGGATTTCGATATGATAGGAAAACAACAGTCCTGCCAAGCCGCAAAGCAAAGCCAATGCGACAGACAAAATCATCAGCCAACCCATGCTTTTTGCCCACAGTCTGGCGGTAATCGCCGGCAACATCATTAAGCCGACCGACATCAGCGTACCCAATGCCTGAAAACCGGCAACCAAATTCATCACGACCAGCACCAAAAACAGCACATGCCAAAAGCCGCCCTTACCGCCGACAGCCTTGAGGAACAAAGGGTCTATGCTTTCCAACACCAGCGGACGGAACATGACCGCCATCAGCAAAATAGTCACACTCGCAGAAACGGCAATCAGCTGCAAAGCCGGAATATCCACTGCCAATACCGAGCCAAACAGCAAATGCAGCAAATCGACGCTGCTGCCGTTTTTGCTGACCAAAACCACACCGATGGCGAGGCTGCTCAAATAAAATGCGGCAAAGTTCGCGTCTTCTTTCAATGAAGTAAACCGGCTGACCAAACCTGCCAACAAAGCCATCAGCAAACCGGCCGCAAAACCGCCGACACTCATCGCAGGCAAACTCAAACCGGCAAACATATAGCCAATGGCAGCACCGGGCAAAACTGCATGGCTCAAGGCATCACCCACCAAACTCATGCGGCGCATTACCAAAAACACACCGACAGGCGCCGCGCTCAATGCCAGGCAGAAAATCGACGCCAGGGCATAGCGCATAAAGTCAAATTCGGTAAACGGCGCGACGACCAAATCATATAAATTCATGTTTTATCGCTTTTTTATTAATCTCTGAAAGCCTGAGGCCGTCTGAAAAATACTTACTTTCAGACGGCCTTGTCCATTAAACCGCGCACCAATCGGCCGCTTCCTGTTTCTGCATCATTCGGTTGGCCTGTGCCAAAAATTCATCGGTCAACACATTTTCCGTCGCACCGGCAGTCACTTTTTCACGCGCCAAAAGCAGCGTGTTGGCAAAATATGCCCTCACCTGCTCGTAATCATGCAACACGGCAATCACCGCCTGACCGTCCTGATGGCACTGGCGCAAAACTTCCAACAGCGCATAAGTCGTCCGCGCATCCACCGCATTAAACGGTTCATCCAGCAGCAAAAATTTGGCATCCTGCACCAGCATCCGCGCAAACAATACGCGTTGGAACTGGCCATTGGACAAATGCGCAATTTGGCGCGTGGCAAAATCCTGCATTTCCACGCGTTCCAAAGCCGCCATTACGCGCTTTTTCTGCGCCGCGTTCACACGCCCGAAAAAGCCGATTTCATACCACAGCCCCATCGCCGCCAGTTCAAACACCGTCATCGGCTGGCTGCGGTCAATATCCGACTGCTGCGGCAGATAGGCAATATCCTTGCGCGCCATATTTTCATAGCGCACGCTGCCCGTATCCGTCTTCTGCAAGCCCATAATGGCTTTGAGCAAAGTCGATTTACCCGCGCCGTTCGGCCCGAAAATCGTCCACATCTTGCCATCGTCAAACACCATATCCACATGGTGCACCACCGGCCTGCGCTGATAGCTGACCGTCAGATTTTTCACCACGATACTCATGGCGACACCGCCCAAAAATATACAGCCCACAACGCCACCAATGCGGCAAGCGCAATCAGCAGCCTTTGCAGCAATCCGGTCAACAATACAGAATTCATAAGCCTAAAACCGCCCTTGTCCGAATACGGACAACAGGCCGTCTGAAAGAAAATTAAAACATTAAAATGATACTGTATAACGTTAACCCTGTAAATTTCTTTCGTTTTCAGACGGCATCGGGCAAAAGGCCGAATATCGGTTACAATCCATTTTTTATTTGATGATTGTCCTATGTCTATTCCACTCTTAAACGAAAAACTCAATACCGAAACCGCCCGCATTTCATGGGAAGAGCTGCAACCCCACTTTGCACGCGGTGCCACCGTCTATGTTGCGCCTGATTTGGATTTGATTGCCGTCGCCCGCCATGTTGCCGAAGATGAAGCCGCGCCATTGAAACAATGGATGGAACAAGGCAAATTCGGTGCCATCAGCGATGATATGGCACGCACATGTTTAGCGGATAATCAGGAAATGTGGGCGGTCGTTGTAGCGCCGTGGGTATTGGTACAGCCTTGCAAAGACTGATAAGGTCGTCTGAAAAATGAAAAACCGGAACATTTCGCATGTTCCGGTTTTTCATTTTTCAGACGGCCTATTGCAAAGTAAAGCCTGCTTTGAATTCAAGCTTCGGCACCCCGATAACGAAACGTTTGCCGATACTGTCTTCAAACTCATACGCGCCTTCGATGCTGCCCCAAGGCGTACTGATTTGCGAACCGCTGTTGTACTCATAGGCTTCGCCCGGGTACAAAACAGGTTGCTCTTCAATCAAGCCGGCATGACCGACCTGCTCTGTCTCACCGTGTCCGTCGGTGATTTCCCAAAAACGCTGACGCAAAGTAATGATTTCATCACTGCGGTTGCAGATGGTGATCAGATAATTGAAGGCGTAACGGTCGCGATAGACGTCGCTCTGACCGGCCATATAACGCGGCTCCACGTTAATCTCGATTTCATTCATAATTGTTTACCCCGTATGGTATTTATTTTATTTCAATCCGGATAATTCCGGCGTGCCCGCCCTATTTTTTCAAAGGGTCGAAACACTTAAAACGCATCACGCGATCCAATAAAACAGGCCCAAGACCATCAAGGTCATCGCAGCCGCAATCAAATCATCAAGCATAATGCCTAAACCTCCATGAATCCGCCGGTCAAACCATTTGATCGGCCATGGTTTCAACGCATCAAACAAGCGGAAAATAACAAAAGCCGCCAGCCACCAGCTCCATTTAAACGGAATCAGCGACAGCACCAGCAGCATCGCGACAATTTCATCCCAGACGATACCGCCGTAATCCTGAATACCCAATTCCCTCTCGGTATAACCGCAAATGCGGATACCCCAGAAAAACAAGGCGATACATAATAAAAGCAATATCCAGCCGTCTATGCCCAACAGGCACAATACAAAAGCCAGAGGTAATGCTGCCAGCGTTCCGGCCGTACCCGGCGCAACAGGCGACAAGCCGCTGCCGAAACCGAATCCTAAAAAACACAATGGTTTGTGCAACAGCCAAGAAAAAGTAGGTTTACGTTCAGCCAAAATGATCAAATCCTAAAGAAGTCAGTTCCAATACGCCGCCTTCGGCATCCAAAATATTCAGACGGCCTGAGTCAGTCATTTTACCAATTCGGGCGACCGGTACACCACTTTGTTCCGCCGCCTGATAAACGCGTTCCCTGTCTTCTGGAGCAGCAGTGAAAATCAGTTCGTAATCATCGCCGCCCGCCAATACTGCCGACAACCATTGTTCGCGCGACAAAACGTTTTTCAATTCAGGCAACGACGGCACACAATCGGCAAATATTTCCGCCCCGACAGCAGAAGCTTTTAAAATATGCCCCACATCTTGAGCCAGGCCGTCTGAAACATCTTGCGCGGCATGGGCAAACGGCAGCAATGCCTGACCCAATGAAACGCGCGGTTCCGGACGGAGCAATTTATCATCGCAAACCGCCATGATTTCAGACGGCAATGGATAATGCCCCAAATGTTTGTTCAAAGCAGCGGCAGCCAAACCCAACCGACCCGATACCCAAATATCGTCGCCGACTTCGGCCGCATCACGCCGCAGGGCACGCCCTGTCGGAACTTCACCTACTATCGTTACATTAAAGACCAAATCGCCTTTGGTTGTATCGCCACCAATCAATACCGTATCAAACCGCGCGGCTAAAGCAAAAAAGCTATCGCAAAAACGTTTGAGCCAGTCTTGATTCAATTCAGGCAGCGCAGCACTGAGCAACACCCAACGCGGCTTGGCACCCATAGCGGCCATATCGGACAGATTTACTGCAAGCATTTTCCATGCCAAATCTTCAGGCAAAACATCTTCAAAAAAATGTCTGCCTTTGACCAACATATCAGCGCTAAAACATAAATCAAATCCGTTACTTGGGCGAATAATAGCGGCATCGTCCCCTATGCCCAAAATCAGACCTTCCGATTTTTGTCGCTGCAAATATTGTCTGATAAAGTCAAATTCCGTCATATTTATCCAATATAACTATAACTTAGATTACTATATCTAATTTTGTGCCAGCCTGATGAGTGCCTATTAACACGTCAAACATCAAACTTTCATATTATTAGATATAAAACTCAATAATTTAAAGGCCGTCTGAAAATACAGATTTCAGACGGCCTCATGTTTTCAAACCACTCTGAGTAGGTAGATTTACAGATAGACGATTTCGCCTGTCCGCCCCCTGCTCTCTTGGCTTGCCCACCAAATAAATTGCGGCAGGACATCTTCGTAGTTTTTACGTTCGCTTTTCGATTCGCCCGGATGAGATTTAATACGTTGCGGCGAATTGATGGCACCCGGCACCAAAACATTGGCACGCAGGTTGTCAAAACGTTCCCACTCATCCGCGGCCACTTTACACAAATAATTGAGCGCGGCTTTAGAGGCACCAAAACCGCCCCAATAGGCTTGCGGTTTCTCGCCGTGGCTTTCGCCAACAAAAATCACAGAAGCATCTTCGGATTGCTTCAACAATGGGAACAGCGCACGGGTCAAGCCCATAGGCGCAACGGTATTAATACGGTATTGGTTGACCCATTCCGATACGGTTTGGAAGTCCAATGGCGACAAGGCATAGAAATAGCTGGCACAATGTACCACGCCATCCAATTTTCCGCCTGTGGCTTCATCAATGGTTTCCGCGAATTGCTTAAACTCTTTCTCCTCCGCGCTCATCAAATCAAAGCAGATGGCAAACGGCTCAGGGCTGCCCGCAGCTACAATGGCATCATATACTTTTTCCAAACGCTTTTGATGACGCGCCACCAAAATGACAGTCGCTCCGGCAGCCGCATAGGCTTTGGCAACCTGCTCACCCAAGCCTTGGGATGCGCCGGTAACCAAGATGGTTTTGTCCGCTAATGTCGTCATGACTTTTCCTTGAACTTTATGGTTTCGGATATTGTATCGGCTTGGTAAGTTTTGTAAAGTCAAAAAGGCCGTCTGAACATTCAGACGGCCTCAGTTTATTCAACCTGCAAATCCAGCATAAGCTTTTCAGCCGCTGCAAAGCCAGACTGAACAGCAGCCTCCAATGTTGCCGGATAGCGCGGATGAAGATAGTCGCCGGCCGGATAAATACGGCGATGGTGCAACCATGAGAAATCAGGTTGTACAAAATCAACCGTTGCCGCCGTAGTCGCGCGTTTTTCCGTAATAATGCGTACGGCTTCGGGCTTATCCAAATCCGGACAAACCCGCTTAATGTCCGCATGAATTTTCTCGGCCAAATCTTTATCCTTCCAAGCTTCGGTGCAATCGGAAACGCTGATGACAACCGCGACTTCATTATCCGGTAAACCCAACGCTCCCCGATGCAACACCCATTGCGCCGCACCATCAGAAAACCCGGTTAAAGGTGCCGGCAGTTTGACTGCTTGGGCATAACGCAAATAAACCGTAGTAATCGCATGGTAGTGAAACGATTGATAGGCCGTCTGAATATAGTCAGGCGTATCTTCAGGCAAAAGCGCGTCAACATGATATGGCGCAACAGCCAAAATCACCGCATCAAATACTTCACCATTGATTTCAATTCGGCCATCGATATGATGGTTTAAATGTGAAACACGAGTTTCAAGATGTATCTTTGCACCATGCGTGAGTAGGAACGCCAACGCCGGTTCGGCTACGATCCGCCCTAAATCCTGCTTAGGCAAAAGATAATCGCTGTTCGCCTTTTCAGACCACACGCCATCATTCAATACATTACATAAAATGCGCAACGATGCCTGTTCTAACGGCGTATTTAAAGCACCCCAAACCAAAGGTTGCCAAAATTGACCAAGCATACTGCGGGGAACATTTCGTGTTCTCAACCACTTTGCAACCGTCAAATCAGTTTTATGATGAGCAGCCCAACGTCGCAATGCCGACATATCCGACAGCAATTTGATTTTCAATGAAAAAGAAAGATTTTTCGCACGTAGGATGCCGACAAGCAAATGCCAAGGCGCAGGCAGAGAGGCCGTCTGAAACTGTAATCCTTCATGGATGTACCATTGCAAAGGCTGGCGTAAAAAGGCTGACTCGGGTTGAACGCCAATATATTGCATCAAAGTTTGAACACCATGATACGCACCCAACAAAATATGCTGCCCATTATCCAAAAAGCTGAATCCATCATCTTTCCCGGCTATGGCACGCGCCCTACCGCCAGCCTGTCTCCCGGCCTCAAACAAAGAAATATCAGCTCGATGAATCAGGGAAACCGCCGCAGACAAACCTGCCCAACCGGCGCCAATCACAGCAATTTTTGGACGCTTAGTATTCATGGTTTAAATCCAAACAGCCAAGTTTTTAAAGCAATACGTTTTTTACGGGGAGAAGGAATCGCAATTTTATAAGTCAAAACATTTTGCGCACCATCACGGTCAATTTCATTCAACAACGCATAATAAATAGCCGCCATAATCAAGCCGACTTTTTGCGATTTCTTATCCGCGGCCGGCAAAAGCAACATTGCTTCACGATAAGATTCACGCGCCCTATTCACTTGAAATTGCATTAATTTTGCAAAATTATCTGTCGGTTTGCACTGCATAATTACATTGGCAGGTACGTCAAACTTCTGCATTTCCTCTATCGGCAGATAAATTCGTCCCTGTCGCGCATCTTCGCCCACATCGCGAATAATGTTTGTCAATTGCAAAGCCAAGCCCATTTTGTCCGCATATTCCAAAGTTTTTGGATTGGAAAAACCTAAAATCCGCGCAATAAGGCACCCCACTACCCCTGCAACACGGTGGCAATACAGCTTTAATTCATCAAAACTACCATAACGAGCCTGCTCCAAATCCATCTGCATGCCATCAATCAAGGCCTCAAATTCATTCTTCGGCAAGTCAAAATTTACCCGAATATCTTTTAAAGCTTGATGGACAGGATGCTCAGGCATCTCATTATTAAACACTTTCTCCAAATCACTACGCCACCAATTCAACGTTATCTGAGCCACATTTGGATCGGTACAGCCATCAACTACATCATCTAGTTCGCGACAAAAAGCGTATAAAACAGTGATCGCATTTCGTTTTCCTACCGATAAAAAACGAAAGCCGGATAAAAAACTGGAATGGCTTTCTGCAGCCTTTTGATGACAATAATCCAAAGCAAGCACTGTGTATCCTAAAAATATCGTTATAAATAATTAGCAGGGATTTTATCTGTATTTAAAAAAGTACGCCAATATCAAAAACTCATCTTACAACAAGGCCGTCTGAAAGCTATTCTTAAGTATCTTTCAGACGGCCTAATATCCACCGTCGCCAATATCGAAACCAACAGCATCACCACCAACAGCTGTATCAAAGAATA
>NZ_CATNVN010000006.1:0-28635 GCF_951230505.1 uncultured Neisseria sp. | reverse complement strand
GCGACCACCGAGATCTACACTCTTTCCCTACACGACGCTCTTCCGATCTCTTTTATTTCCTTATTGATTGAATCATTCCAATCAAGCCTCTTGTACATCAACGTCCACCGACCATCGGATTTTGCCGTCGCGGTTTTTCTGCAACACCTGCACCCACAAACTCACGGCGCGATGCAAATCTTGTCGAGATGTCGATTCGAGGAAAACTTGCGCACGTTCGCGTTCGGCAAGGCGCACCATCAGCATGGGGGCGGCGCCGAACTGGGAGACGCTTTCGGGCAAAAGCGGGGCGAGGGTTTCTTTGGCGGCGTTGAGAAATTCCATCGCATCGGCAACGCGCGGCGCATCAGCGCGGACGGCGGTCTGAAAACCGAAGGGCGGCATGGCGAACATTTGCCGTTCGTTCAATTCGTTTTCGGCAAACACGGCGTAGTCCTGCGCTTTGACGGCGGCGAAGACGGGATGTTCGGGCAGTTGGGTCTGTATCAACACCTTGCCGGGTTTGTCGGCGCGCCCCGCCCTGCCGGATACCTGCATCAGCTCGGCGAACAGCCTTTCCGGCGCGCGAAAGTCCGCGCTGTACAGGCTGCCGTCGGCGTTCAACACGATAACGAGGTTGAGCCGCGCGAAATCATGACCTTTGGCGAGCATCTGCGTGCCGACCAGAATGTCGATTTCGTTGTCGGCGATGCGGCGGTACAAATCCGCCCAGTCGTTTTTGTGCGCCGTACTGTCCCTATCGACGCGGACGACGGTGGCCTTAGGCAAGAAGGCGCGCAGGGTTTCTTCAACGCGCTGCGTGCCGTGGCCGACAGCGGTCAGGTCTTGATTGCCGCAGTCGGGGCATTTGAACGGAATGGGTTCGCGGTGGTCGCAGTGGTGGCAGCGCAGTTGGCGGGCGCGTTGGTGCAACACCATTTTGGCGGAACAGTTCGGGCAACCGAAGGTATGACCGCAGTCACCGCAAAACAGCGCGGGCGCAAAACCGCGCCGGTTGAGGTACACCAGCGACATGCCGCCTGCTTCAAAGTTCTGTTTCAAAAGCTGTAAGGCTTGCGGCGAGAAGCCATTGTCTAGTTTCAGACGGCCTACGTTGAGAATTTCTACTTGCGGCAGTTGCGCGGCGGTATGGGCGCGTTCGGTCAGTTGCAGCAGGCGGTACGCGCCGCTTTGCGCCTTGTGCCAGCTCTCCAAGCTGGGGGTGGCGCTGCCCAACACGATGGGAGAGACACTCTGCTTCGCCCGCCACACCGCCAAATCGCGGGCATGGTAGCGTAATTCGTTGTCCTGTTTGAACGAGCCGTCGTGTTCCTCATCGACCACAATCAGCCCGACATCATCCATCGGCGTGAACACCGCCAGCCGCGTGCCGATGACCAATTTCGCCTGCCCCAACATCGCGCGCAAATAATCCTGCGTGCGCTTGCCTGCAGCCATCTGGCTGTGCAACACGGCGGTCGGCACGTCGGCAAAACGGTTTTCCACCCGCTTCAAAAGCTGCGGCGTGAGATTGATTTCGGGCAACAGAAACAACACCTGCCGCCCCTGCGCCAACACTTTCGCCATCGCATCGAAATACACCTCGGTCTTGCCGCTGCCGGTAATGCCGTACAGCAGAAACGGTTGAAATTTACCAAAGGCCGTCTGAATTTCATCGGAAGCCTTCTGCTGGTCAGCGTTTAATACAAATTCAGAGTGCGAAGCCTGCCCATTGCACGACCTTAAAACAGATTTCGCCGCTTCCGTCGTTTCAATCCAACCCTGTTCCGCCCAATCTTCGATTAATTTCGCTGCCTGCGCGTTCACCTGCTTCAACGCCGCCATCGTCATTTCGCCCGACAGCAGCGCGTCCCACAAAGCCGCTTTTTTGTTAAACCGAGCCGGCGGCGGTGTTTGCGCCCTGCCCTGTTCGTTCAGCGCATAAAACAACGGCGGCTGCGGCATTTCCACCGCGCGTGTTTCCTTCAAACCCTGCGGCAGCGCGGCAAACACCGCCTGCCCGGTCGGATAGTGGTAATAACGCGACGTAAATGCCAACAAATCACGCCAGCTTTGAGGCAACGGCTTTTCTTCCATAAAAGCCGTCTGAACACTCAAAATCCGCGCCGTATCCATATCGGGCGCAATATCCGTTTCCCACACAATCCCTACAACGGTTTTATTGCGAAAAGGCACAAGCACCCGCGTTCCCGGAGGAAGCGGCTCGGAATAGGAATAAGTCAAAAGGCCGTCTGAAAGCGGCACGTTTACGGCAATACGGTGGTAGAACATACAAACAATCAAATCATTTTTTCGTATTTTAACAGCCGAAAGCTATTTTCAGACGATAATTTGAGCCTGAGTACAATGCAGACATGACAGAGGTTTGATACAATGCCTTACTTTCAACACACGCAAGTCTCTCGCATGAAAACCAAGTTAATCAAAATCTTAACGCCGTTTGCCGTCCTTCCTTTATTGGCATGCGGTCAACCTGCCGTATCCAACGCCAACGCGGCGCCTGCTCCGGCCGCCAAAGTGGAAGCGCCTGCCGACAAATCCGTTGCCGCTTCTTTGAAAGCGCGTCTGGAAAAAGTCTATGCCGCCCAAGATTTGAAAGTTTTGAGCGTCAATGAAACACCGATTAAAGGCATTTACGAAGTTGTCGTCAGCGGCAAACAAATCATCTATACCGATGCCAAAGGCGACTATATGCTCGTTGGCGACCTCATCAACGTCAACACGCGCCAAAGTATGACTGAAGAACGTGCCGCCGATTTGAACAAAATCGACTTCGCTTCGCTGCCTTTGGACAAAGCCATCAAAGAAGTTCGCGGCAACGGCAAATTGAAAGTCGCTGTTTTCTCCGATCCGGACTGCCCGTACTGCAAACGCTTGGAGCATGAGTTTGAAAAAATGACCGACATCACGATTTATACCTTCATGATGCCGATTCCAAGCCTGCACCCTGATGCCGCGCGCAAAGCCGAGCTGTTGTGGTGCCAACCTAATCCGACCCAGGCATGGATCGACTGGATGCGCAAAGGCAAACTCCCAAGCGGCAAAGCAAACTGCGAAAACCCTGTTGCAGAAACCACTTCATTGGGCGAACAATTCGGCTTCAACGGCACGCCGACCCTGGTCTTTCCTAACGGCCGCAGCCAAAGTGGTTACAGCCCTATGCCTCACCTCAAAGAAATCATCGAGAAAAACCAGTAATACAGGGTTTAATCTCCATCAAGGACGCTTTACGCGTCCTTTTTTTATGTCGCCCGCCATCAACTGCCTTCAGACGGCCTCGATACAGACAAATATAAAAAAGGACGTGTCCGCCACGTCCTTTTTCCCTTTACCTTACAGGTAGAATTTCTCAATTACTTTCAGGTTTTCATCCAATTTGTACACCAGCGGCTGACCGGTTGGGATTTCCAAGCCCATGATGTCTTCATCGGAAATGCCTTCGATGTGTTTGGCCAACGCACGCAGGGAGTTGCCGTGTGCCGCAACCAATACACGTTTGCCGCTCAAGATGGCCGGAGCGATTTGGTCTTCCCAGAAAGGCAGGACGCGCTCGAGGGTAACTTTGAGGTTTTCGCCATCAGGTACGACATCGCTAGGCAGGTTGGCGTAGCGGCGGTCGTTGTGGGCGGAGTGAGGGTCTTTAGGATCAAGTAGCGGAGGCAGGGTGTCGTAGCTGCGGCGCCAGATGTGGACTTGCTCGTCGCCGTATTTTTCTGCGGTTTGTTTTTTATCCATACCTTGCAGCTGGCCGTAGTGGCGCTCGTTCAAACGCCATGATTTGATTTGTGGAACAAACAGTTGATCAGATTCTTCCAAAACGATGTTACAGGTTTTGATGGCACGGGTCAGAACGGAGGTAAAGGCGATGTCAAACTCGTAGCCCTTCTCTTTCAGCTTTTTACCCGCTGCTGCAGCTTCTGCCAAACCTTGCTCGCTCAGCTTAACGTCGCGCCAGCCGGTGAAAAGGTTTTTCGCGTTCCATTCGCTTTGTCCGTGACGGATGAATACTAATTCCATGATAGTTTGCTCCAATGAAGTTTGGGAAAGGGTATTTATATCACACTTTGCCGCCGCGCTGATAACGCCGGCGGTTTCTTTTGATATGTTGCAAGTTTGCTTCTAGTCTTCAGACAGCCTTGTCGGAAGGTAAACGTCAAAACGCGTGCTTTTGCCTGTGTATTGATAAGCAGGTTTGCGCCCGTCAAGAAATTCGCCCAAGCGCGGGCGTTTGACGACAATGCGTTTTTTGGCGGTATTCGATGCCGCGTCCAACAACTCGGCTTCGTCTTGTGCCGCGCCGACCAAGTCGTGAAAGTAAGCCATCTCTTTTTTCACAGCTGCGGTTTTGCGACGCTCCGGATACATCGGGTCGAGGTACACCACATCGGGCCTGCCGTTTTGCGTTGCCAATTCCTGCATTAAATCAACGGCATTACCGAAGTGCAAAGTAATACGTTGGGCAATCTCCCGTGCCTCTTCACTTTGCCCTGCTCTGTTGAGGCCGTCTGAAAGTAGACAGGCAACGGCAGGATTTTGTTCAAAAGTGTGTACATTCAAACCCAACGAGGCAAGCACAAAACTGTCGCGCCCCAGTCCGCCGGTAGCGTCCCAGACAGTCGGTTGCGCAGTATGGTTGACGGCTTTGGCAATCAACTCACCTCCGCCTTTAGTGCGCCGATAATGGGCGGCACCGCCATCAAAATCAACGCGGACACGGCCTTTTTCACCGGCGCGGCACAAGCTGATGCCGCTTTCGTCAGAGATAAGGAAACTGCCTTCTTCAGGCAGCCTGTCGATAACGGTCAGCCCGAAAGGCGCGGCAAGGCTGCGAAGTTCGGCAGATGCGGTTTCGTCAAAATAAATCTTGTACATGATGCCCATGTTTCAGACGGCCTTGAAAACTCAGGCCGTCTGAACGTTTTAATTGATGTCCAAGCGTTCCATGCGGTAGCGCATAGAACGGAAGCTGATGCCCAAAAGCTTGGCGGCTTGGGTACGGTTGTAACGGGTTTGCTGCAAAGCCTGCTCGATGATGCTGCGTTCCACTTGGTCAAGGTAATCCTGTATCTGCATGGTACGCGGATCAAACGGTGGAATGGGGCTGTGATTGAGCGTAGTTTCACGCGCGTCAGGTTCGGCAATATCGTCAAAGGAGAAGCCACTGCGTTCAGCCTTAACTTGTGGGGCGTTTTGAATCTGCAAGTCGTCCACTTGTATCACTTGGCCAACCGTCAGCGCAACGGCGCGTTCGAGGATGTTTTCCAATTCGCGGAAGTTGCCGGGATAGCTGTAATGCAACAGGGCTTCTTGGGCTTTCGGGCTGAGTTTGTAGGTTTGATTGCCGTGACGGTGTTTGTACAGCAGATACAGAATCAGTGCGCCCAAGTCTTCGCGCATTTCGCGCAAAGGCGGCATGTGCAGGGAGACAACATTGAGGCGGTAATACAAGTCCTGACGGAATGCGCCACTTTCAACCAAGGCTTCGAGGTTTTTGTGGGTCGCACAAATAATGCGCACATCCACAAAGGTTTCCCGCGCATCGCCGATACGGCGCACGGCTTTTTCTTGAATGGCGCGCAGGAGTTTGACCTGCATGGCAAGCGGCAAATCGGCAACTTCGTCAAGGAACAAAGTGCCGCCGTCAGCGTGTTGGAAAAAACCTAAACGGTCTTGATCCGCGCCGGTAAAGCTGCCTTTTTTGTAACCGAAAAATTCGCTTTCCATCAGGTTTTCAGGAATAGCACCGCAGTTGACGGCAATAAACGGTTTGTCGGCACGGTCGGACAGCTCGTGAATCGTGCGCGCCGCCTGCTCTTTACCTGTACCGGACTCGCCGGAGATATAAACAGGAACAAGGCTGTGGGCCAATCTGCGAATCAGGTGGCGCACTTCGACCATTTGCGGCGAAGTACCCAACAGGCGCGGCATATCGTCCTCGCCTTCCAATATAGGTGCATCTTGTTGCAGAGCAGGATTGATGCTGCCGGCCGAAAAACGCTCTTTTAAGGAATTGAGCCCTTCCGGAACAGTCAAAGGCCGGTTAAATTCGCTCTGTACGCTCTTAGGCGGCGTAACGACAGGCTTGGCCGGCTGAGGTTCGGGTTTATACAGGGCGGCAGAAACAGGCGCAGGCTGCGATTTGACTTTTTCAGACGGCGTGGGTTCGGCAGTATTGTCTGAAACCGACACTGCCGATTTAACCAATGAACGCAACTGCGACAGCGTAATCGGTTTTTGCAGATAATCAAACGCCCCTGCTTTCAAGGCTTCAACGGCTTGGTCGGCATTGCCGAAGGCCGTAATCACGGCGACGGGCGTATCGAGCATCAGTTCATCAATGTATTGAACAACCTCTAGGCCGGAGCCGTCGGGCATACGCATATCAGTCAACACCAGCGAATAATCGTTGTTGTCCAGCTTGTCTTTGGCTTCTTCAACACCAGCCGCAGTATCGACGCGCAGACCCATTTTCATCAGGGTCATTTCCATCAGGTCGCGGATGTCTGCCTCGTCATCGACAACCAAAACCGGCTCTTGCAATTTATTCATCCTGCGCTTGCTCCTTCGGTAAAATCAATTCAAACCCGTTCATTTCAGGGTGATAATGCAGCTGCCCCATATTGGCGTGTGCCAACTCGCGTGCGACGTAAAGCCCCAAACCGGTGCCTTGTTTTTCGGTGGTGTAAAACGGCTCGAACAGATGATTTCGTACATCCGGCGGCACGCCTTTGCCGTTGTCCGCCACTACAATGGAAATATGCATCCTGCCGCTAGAGCGGATAAGAACGGTAATGGCGTTTTCGTCCTGACGGCTGTGTCGCCACGCATTGTTGCACAAGTTCCACATCACTTGCTGCAAATGCATGGAGTCAACCAATACGGTCAGGTTGTTGCCGTCCATATTCATGCGCAGACAGCCGATGGCATCGGGATTATTCAAGGTAAATTCCTGCTTGAACTCCAACCAGAATTTCATCAGATTAATCGGCTGGCGGCTGATGTTGTCTCGTTTGTTAAGCAGGGATACGTCTTCCAACATCTTGTCGATACGTTGGATATTGCTGTCGATGATGTTGTAGAGCTTGGCCTTGAGCGGATCTGCCTCGTCGCCTTCCTGCAACAAATCGCTGGCATGACGGATGGCGGACATCGGGTTGCGGATTTCGTGGGCAAGGTTGGCAGTCAACTGTCCAAGCGAAGTTAGCTTGGTGGACATGGCCTCCGCAGCCACTTCACGCAATGAGCGGACGTACAACATCAGCAGCTCGGTTTGCTCCTGAATCAGTGGAACGGCACGAACGTGCATGGCATGTTGGAAAATATGGATATCAGTTTCAAAAGGTTTGTCGGGTTGACGCTGCCAACGTGCCACCAGCTCGCCAAACACGATTTCCTGCTGATCGATAATCAGGCTGGGGAAATAGATTTTTGCCTGCTTGTTAAACAGCCACACGCGTTGAGTCGCATCAATCACCACAACCGCTTCCTGTACGCGGTTCAAAACCAAATGGTTCAAGCCGCTGATACGGCGGTAGGCAAGTTGATGGCGGCTGGCGGACTCTGTGGCCTGCTCCAAATAACGGGCGGCAAACGAGGTCAGCATCGCCACCAGATAGCCTGCGCCGATCAGCATCGAAGAATTCACCATTGATTTCGCGTCCCAATTAAACGAATCGAAACGCATGCTGCCGTCTAAAAACAGGTTCAAAATAAACAGCATGGCCGTATAGCCTGCATACAGCATGGGGTAATGGCCATAACTGAGCAGACACGACGTAGCAACAAACGGCAAAACCAAAATCCCGAAACCGGAAGCCGTACCGCCGGAGATATACACCAAAACCATCATCATGGTAATGTCGACCACGGCACTGGCATTGGGCAAATCCAAAGACTGCCACTGCCAGCCCGGGCGGAACACGGAGAGCATAATCAGGAAGAAATACAGCGTTACCCAGATATAAAACTCAACGTCCGGCAACGAAACGCCAATCAGGTTGCCGCCTGTGTAGCTGCCGAAAGCGTGCAAAACCAAAAGCGGTAAGACGATGGCTATTCGGGCAATGTTGATTACACCGGGAATCCGCTCCCTCAGATTACCCAGTTCTTGAAGATTGGCTCTGTTCATAAGTGAACCTTTTTTATTATCATGCAATGTCGTATAAATTTAATTTATTTAGATATATTTGTTCTTGTTTCAGGACAAACTTTTCAGACGGCCTGATATTTCCAATACCTTGCCTTTTTTACCGCGCTTGCCGTCAATATCGGCAATACGTAGTTTTTCCTGATGTTCTGCACCGCGTCGGCCGACCGATACAACGGTAAACTCAGGAGAGGTCGTCACCATAATGTGTTCCAAAGATGCACCCTCAGCCAACGACATCAGCTGCAAACCGCGGCCTTTAGGCATGACTTTGAGTTCGCCGATGGAAAACGCCAAGAGACGGTGGTCGCTGCTGGCCAGTACGACTTTGCAGTCGGGATTGATCAGTGAAGAAGCATAGACGGCAACCGGAGGCAGGACGGTTTCGCCGCTGTCCACGGTCATCACCACTTTACCCGCTTTCACGCGTCCGATCATATCGGCCAACTTGGTGATAAAGCCGTAGCCGCCGCTGCCTGAAAGCAAGTAATGCTGTTCGGGCTGGCCGGTGAGCATGGCGACAGGTTTCGCGCCGTTTTGCAGCTCGATTAATGATGAAACCGGCACGCCGTCGCCGCGTCCGCCGGGGATTTCAGCGGCATCAAGCGTGTAGGTTCTACCCAGTGAATCCAGGATGACGACGGGTAAAACAGTGCGGCCTTCGAGGGTTTGTTTGAGGCGATCACCTTCTTTGAACGCAGTTTGGCTCAAATCGAGGTTGTGTCCGGCACGGCTGCGTATCCACCCTTTTTCCGACAGAATCAACGTGATGGGCTCATCGGCGGTGGTTTGCGTCAGCACGGCGCGTCCAGCTTCTTCCACCAGCGTGCGGCGTGCATCGCCAAACTGCTTTATGTCCGCCTGCATCTCTTTGATAATCAGCTTGCGTTTTTCGTTTTCGTCGCCCAAAAGGATATTCAGACGGCCTTGTTCTTCGCACAATTCGTTCAATTCTTTTTCGAGTTTGAACCCTTCCAAACGTGCCAACTGGCGCAGGCGGATTTCCAAAATGTCTTCGGCTTGGATTTCGGTCAGCCCGAACGCCGCCATCAAATCGGTTTTCGGATCGTCTGATTCGCGGATGACTTTAATCACTTCGTCAATGTGCAGAAAGACTTTCAGACGGCCTTCAAGGATGTGCAGCCGTTTTTCCACTTGGTTCAAACGGAATTTCAGACGGCGTGTTACGGTTACGACGCGGAAATCCAGCCATTCCTGCAAAATCGTTTTCAGGTTTTTCTGCGCAGGACGGTTGTCCAAACCCATCATCACCAAGTTCATCGACACATTACCTTCCAGCGAAGTCTGCGCCATCAGCGTGTTGATGAAGGTATCGGTATCAATGCGGCTGGATTTCGGCTCGAACACCAGTCGCACGGGATGTTCGCCGTCGGACTCGTCGCGCACGCGGTCGATTAAATCCAGCATCAGCTTTTTGGTGTTGAGCTGGTCTTGGTTGAGCTGCTTCTTGCCTGCTTTCGGTTTCGGGTTGGTTTGTTCTTCGATTTCAGCAAGGATTTTGGCGGAATTGGCGTTCGGTGGCAGTTCGGTCACAATCACGCGCCACTGTCCGCGCGCCAATTTCTCGATTTCATAACGCGCACGCACGCGCACGCTGCCCTTGCCGGTTTCGTAAATACGGCGCAATTCGTCCGCCGGTGTGATGATTTGACCGCCACCGGCAAAATCGGGCGCAGGGATGTACTGCATCAGGTCGGCGGTTTCCAGCGTCGGTTTCTTCAACAGTGCAATCGCCGCCTGCGTGACTTCGTTCAAATTGTGCGACGGAATCTCGGTCGCCATACCCACCGCGATGCCCGACGCGCCGTTGAGCAACACCATAGGCAGGCGGGCGGGCAGGTGCAGCGGTTCGTCAAACGCGCCGTCGTAGTTAGGAACGAAATCCACCGTCCCCTGATTGATTTCGGACAACAGCAATTCCGCAATCGGCGTCAGCCGCGCTTCGGTGTAACGCATCGCCGCCGCCCCGTCGCCGTCACGCGAACCAAAGTTGCCGATGCCGTCGATTAAGGGATAGCGCAAGGTAAAATCCTGCGCCATGCGGACCATCGCTTCATAGGCAGAACTGTCGCCATGCGGGTGGTATTTACCCAAAATCTCGCCGACCACGCGTGCCGATTTCACCGGCTTCGCACCCGCCGTCAAACCCATATCGCGCATGGCAAACAAAATACGCCGTTGTACAGGCTTTTGGCCGTCTGAAACTTCAGGCAGCGCGCGGCCTTTGACCACGCTCATGGCGTATTCGAGATAGGCGCGTTCGGCATATTGACCTAACAGCAGGTAGTCTTCGCCGATAGGAGATGGGCTTGGAGCGGAAATGTGTTCTGTCATCAGGATGGTAAAACGAAATAAATTAAAGGAGGATATTGTAAAGCAAAATCGGTAGTCATAGCCAATTTGAGTGATGAACGGTAGCGCAGCAACAATAAGGCTTACTGAATCAGGTCAGCAAATGATATCCGTTTCAACAAAAAAGGCCGTCTGAAACCCTTTCATGTTTCAGACGGCCTTTTCATTTTGGTTTTTAAATCAAGACTTCGTTATTCTGCAGTAGCCGGTTTGGCCGCAGTTTTAATGGTTAAGGTCACCGCTGCGGCAATGGCCAGGGAAACACCGGCAAAAGTCATCGCGTTGGCAGGGTTTGAACCCAAGAAAGTTCTGTACACCCAGCCGAAAGATACGGTTTCAATCAGCATTGGAATCACAATCATCATGTTCACAATACCCATGTACACACCGTAACGTTCTTTCGGAATAGAACCGACCACAATCATAAACGGTACGCCCATCATACTTGCCCAACCGACACCGAAACCAATCATCGGCGCAAACATCAGGTATTTGTTGCCGATGTGCGGAATGGTGAGCAAAGCCAGCGCGGCAAGGGTTACGGCAAAGGCGTGAACATATTTGGCGGCGTATTTGCGCGCCATCCACATCAGGCCGAAGGCGGAGATAAAGGTTACAACGTTGTAGAAACCGTTTACCAAACCGGTCCATGCAACCGCTTGACTATACGCTTCGGTATTTTCAACAGTCGAATCCCAAACGGATTGAACGATACTATGGGAAATATATTGCCAGTAGATGAAGAGTGCGTACCATTGGAAGAGATACACCAAGGCCAGTTGCCACAGGGCAGTCGGCATTTCGCGGACAGCAACGATAATATCTTTAACGGCATGGGCCGGACCGCTCGGCTGGGCTTTAATGGCCACCATTTCTTCAGGGCTGGGCTCGCGTTCGGCCGTTGATAAAACGGTAACCAAAACCGAACCGATGGAACAGACCGCACCAATATAAAACGAACCGAATACCCAATACGGAATGCCCGCTTCGGAGGTTTGTTGCAACCAGCCGATTTGTTGGAAGATGTAGAGGGAAACGTTGGCCAGGGTAATGCCCAAGCCGGTAAACACAGACTGCATCAAGAAACCGGTGGATTGCTGGTGTTCAGGAACGGTATCGGCAATAAAGGCACGGAAAGGTTCCATTGCCGTGTTGTTGCTGATGTCCAAGAGCCACAGCAGCAATACGGCCACCCACAAGGCGGTAACGTGCGGATAGATAAAGAGACAGAGGCTGCAACCGATGGCGCCAATCAAGAAATACGGGCGGCGGCGACCCAATCCAGGCACCCAAGTGCGGTCACTCATCGCACCAATCATCGGCTGCACCAGCAAACCGGTAATCGGACCTGCCATATTCAAAATCGGCAACTGGCTCGGATCGGCATGAAGAAAGCTGAAAATCGGATTAATCGCAGTTTGCTGCAACCCGAAGCTATATTGAATACCGAAGAAACCGAAGTTCATCAGCATAATCTGGCGAAGTGTCATCGCCACTTGTGGGGAGATTTTCATAGGAAGGCTACTCCTGGGTAATAAACTATGGAAACAACAAACTCCAATTTCAGCGGTATGACGCTTTTATTGTATTTGGGCTGCCCTTTTTACTGAGGCAACTCCGTTTTCAGACGGCCTTTATTTTGGCCGTTTACATGAATCTTATTTTGATGTGTGTTTGTGTTGTTTAAAGCTTATTTTCAGGCCGTCTGAAACTATTTATTCATCACAGACTGACGCCAGATGGTTTCCCCAACGACCTTGACGGGCTGAGCCGTACCGGCCGGATGTTCGATGTATTGGAACAGCAAATCAGCCGCCATCGCGCCCATGCGCAGATACGGCAGCTCGGTGCTGGTCAACGGCGGAAACAGCGTTTCCGCAATCGCACTATGATTATCGTAGCCGGCAACGGAGACTTGCTCGGGAACCCGTACGCCGCGCGTCCTCAAAATCCCGTACACGCGCACTGCCATTTCATCATTACCGCAACAAATTACCGTCGGCGGAAGCGGCAAAGACAGCAGCTTCAAAATAGCCGAAATCAAAGACCCGCTGTCGTTGCTGAAGTCAGGATAGCCAGTTTGCACCAAATCAGGATCGAAGACAATATCCGCATCAGCCAAAGCACGGCGGTATCCGGCCAATCTCAATCTCGTCGCTTCCACGCCCGGCTGCAAAGTCACATAAGCAATCCGTTTGTGTCCGCTTTGGATAATCCGGCGCACCAAGCCATACTGCCCTGCTTCGTCATCCGGCAAAACCGACGGCGTACCTGCCAAATCAAAACAGTTGACCAACACCATCGGACAACGGTTGGGCACTTCCGGTAGCAATACTTCCTGATGGAAACCTGCCACATATAAAATCCCCTCGGCACGATGTTCCATAAAGGTACGGATCAGCGGCTCCATCTGACCGGGCTGACCCGGCTTATTGTCGATGTCGGCAATCATCAAAATCTTGCCTTGTGCGCGAATCTGCTGCTGAATGCCCTTAATCAAGAACATATCCGGTATGCCGTGTCCGCCCGTACTCTCGCCTGTCCGCGAAATGGCGCCGGTAATCAGACCGACCAAGCCAGAACGGTGTGACCGCATAATCCGCGCCGCAGAAGACGGGATATAGCCCAAAGCAGCAATCGCTGTTTCTACTTTGGAACGGGTTTTATCACTGACCGGCGCATCGCCGTTAATCACCCGGCTGACCGTCTTGGGAGATACCCCGGCATAAGCAGCGACATCATAAATTGTAGCCATCTTACGGAACCGTCCCGACAAGATTTCAATAATGTTACATAGGATAACACAGCAGACATCGGTGTCATACCCCCTTTTTTACAGAAACTTGATGATAATCAACCGTTTCTATTGCATTTTGCATACATTTCTTAAACAAAACCGCCCATGCCATCTCCCAAAACCTGTTCAAATTTGTTAAACTACAAGCCACTACAAAAAAGCAGGAAATACCTATCTATCCTGCTTATTTTACCGTTACATACTAAGGAAACGAGATGTCCATATACTCAGACGCATGGCAGGCTTTGGAAGCCCATCATGCCGATACTCAACACGTTACCCTGCGCGAACGCTTCGCTGCAGATGCCGAACGTTTCAATAATATGCACGAAATTCTGCACGGTTTGTTATTTGATTACAGCAAAAACCGCCTAGATGAAAACACCCTTGATTTATTGTGCCAACTGGCCGAAGCGGCCGATTTGCCACAATATATGCAGGCCATGAGCAGCGGTGAAAAAATCAACACCAGCGAACACCGTGCCGTCCTCCACACTGCCCTACGCCTGCCTGCCAATGCCAAACCTGTTTACGTCGACGGCGAAAACATCGTGTCCAAAGTTCATCACGAACTCAACCGCACCCTCGAATTCGCACGCCAACTCCTAGACGGCACCCACGCAGGCATTACCGGCAAACCGATTACCGACCTGGTTCACATCGGCATCGGCGGCTCCGATTTAGGCCCGCGCATGGCCACACAGGCGCTGCAGCCTTATTGGAAAAACATCCGCGTCCACTTTGTCAGCAACTCCGATGATGCCGACCTGACCCAAACCCTTCTCGGCCTCAACCCCGAAACCACCGTATTCAGCATTGCCAGCAAATCGTTCCGCACACCGGAAACCCTGCTTAATGCCTATGCGGCGCGTACTTGGTACCGTGATGCAGGTTTGCCTGATTCCGGCATCTACCGCCACTTCTGCGCCATTTCCGCCGATGTGGCCGCAGCCCAAAATTTCGGTATCTCCCCCGACAAAGTCTTTGCCATGTCCGACTGGGTCGGCGGCCGCTATTCCGTCTGGTCGCCCATTGGCCTGCCACTGATGGTTGCCGTCGGCGAAAAAGCGTTCCGCAAAATGCTGGCCGGCGCACACGCGATGGATACCCATTTCTTCGAAACGCCATTCCGCCGCAATATTCCCGTCCTGATGGCACTCATCAACGTTTGGTACAACAACTTCCAACATTCAGACGGCCAAACCGTTGTCCCATACAGCCACAACATGCGCCTCTTTACCCCATGGCTCAACCAACTCGATATGGAAAGCCTCGGCAAACAGCGTACTTCAGACGGCCAACCCGTTTCCTGCACCACCGGCGGCATTGTCTTCGGCGATGAAGGCGTCAACTGCCAACATGCCTACTTCCAGCTTCTGCACCAAGGTACGCGTCTGATTCCCGTTGATTTCATCGTCCCCATGACCACAATCTACGGCAACCACCGCCAACACCGCTTTACCGTTGCCAACGCCTTCGCCCAAGCCGAAGCGCTGATGAAAGGCAAGACCTTAGACGAAGTACAAGTCGAATTAGCCGCCCTGTCCCAAGACGAACGCGACCGCCTTGCACCGCAAAAAGAATTCCCCGGCAACCGTCCGAGCAACAGCCTGCTCATCGACAGCCTGACGCCTTTCAACCTCGGCATGCTGATGGCCGCCTACGAACATCGTACTTTCGTTCAAGGCGTGATTTGGCGTATCAACCCCTTCGACCAATGGGGCGTGGAATACGGTAAAGAGCTGGCCAAAACCATCGAACCCGAACTCGAACGCGGCACGCCTGCACACGACAGCTCCACCAACGGTCTGATCGCCTTCTACCGCAACTGCAACGCAAGATCGAAGGCCGTCTGAAAATAAAATGCCCGTAAGACAAGCATATCTGCCTGTCTTACGGGCATTTCAAAACCTAATCGGCGGTAAGAATGAACCGTTAAAGCACCGCACTTTTAGACAAAAGTAGCTAGATTTTGATATAAAAAAAGGCTAAATCGATAATGACTTAGCCTTTTTCATCAGACTTGATTAGTTGTTTGTTGTTAATGCGCCTAAATCTTTATCAACTAAGAACAAACCTTTACCATCTTCACCAAGAAGATTTAATTTATCCAAAATTCCACTGAATAATTTTTCTTCTTCATGTTGTTCAGCCACATACCATTGTAAGAAGTTAAAGGCAGAGTAGTCTTTCTCTTCAAAAGTTCTACCAACTAATTCATTGATTTTAGAGGTAATTAACTTTTCATGTTCATAAGTTAATTCAAGTACTTGTTTCAATGATGAAAATTGATGAGGTGGTTCATCAATTTGTGTGATGATAGCCAATGCGCCGGTCTCATTTAAATAAGTGAAGAGTTTACGCATATGCTGCATTTCTTCAGCCGCATGCTCTGATAAAAATTTTGCAGCTCCTTCGAAACCTTGTTGTTCGCACCAGGCGCTCATTTGTAAATATAAGTTAGAAGAATAAAACTCTAAATTCATTTGATCATTTAATAGTTTAATCACGCTATTTGATAACATTTTATTTCTCCTATTCTTATAAAGTTTTTAATTCACGATCAATGTAGTAGAGCGCTGTACCACTTTCACCAAGAAGTTTGAATTTATCAACAATACTGTTAAATAATTTTTCTTCTTCATGCTGTTCAGCTACATACCATTGTAAGAAGTTAAAAGTAGAGTAATCCTTTTCTGCAAAAGTACTCTCAACTAACTCATTAATTTTAGATGTCACTAGTTTTTCGTGTTCAAGTGTTGTTTCAAAAACTTCTTTTAATGAAGCGTAATCGTGTTTAGGGGTGTCAATTTTACCTAACAAAGGCATTCCACTGGTTTCGCTCACATAAGTAAACAACTTTTGCATATGTTCCAATTCTTCATCGGCATGACGAAGTAAAAATGCTGCAGCGCCTTCATAACCATGTTTATGGCACCATGCACTCATTTGCAAATAGACATTTGATGAATACAACTCGAGATTAATTTGTTCGTTTAATTTTGCTGTAATTGACTTACTTAGCATAACTAACTCCTTTTCTTAATGCGGTTAATAGATGTATCACAATACAAAATTTGTATTTGCGGATGAATTTTACTCATTTTATTGAGAATAGTCAATTTTATTTTATCAATTTTTATTGTAACCCATTAATTTAAAATGATTTTATAAATAAATGATTCTCATTTGGTTTCATTTAATGAAATGAGTTATCAATATCGCCTTTGCCTAAATTCTCTAGAGAAATGATGAGGTGTTGGAAGGAGAATCGTAGATTTCCAAAGTTTTTTGCTCTCACTTATCAACTCCAAAATACTGGATAAATAGAAAACATGAAAATTCAATGTTTTTTATAGAATTACGCATCAAAGCGATATAGTTTCAAAGTAGGTTATCCTTAATATTTGAATGTGACAATTACCATTTATTATTTAACATAATATACATATTGTTGAAAAATCTACTGGTTAACTTCAATCAGGGAAAGCATGAAGAAGTTAGGAAGTTGGTTGGAAAGTTGATTAGGGTAGATTTTATTCAAATGAAAGACTAGGCTATGAAATCAAAATTTGTGTATAAGTTACTGGTAATTTCAAAGTACCTGTACATTTTAATTTGTATATCAATACCAATCGTTTTTATTTATGAAAGCTACCAAGGAGATAATGTTGATTTTATGATTTATATTCATGCTTTTATTATTTTTTCCATATTGGGTGTATTGACTCAATATTCTACATCTAATTTTTTTGAAAAGGAAAAATAACATGATTGAACTATCCATTGAGGATCTGGAACTAATTTATGGAGGAGGCTTAGGAGAGAGAATCCTTCAAGGAGGAGCAAATGGTGCATAAATAGGAGGATCAATTGGTGCAGGTATTGGTCTGGGTGTCGGTATAGCTTTTGGCAGTATTCCTGCCGAACCAGCTATTATGGTCGGTGGCACAATTGGTGCTGCTGTTGGTGCTGCAACTGGTATGGGTGTTGCAGCATATGAGTATTACCAAGAAACTCAGCCTAAAGGGACAGTAACGGTCGGTCCGATTTCTGCTTTTGCTGTGGACAAATCAGGAAACGGCTACACTGACGGCACAAATTACCACTGATATTTCTCATCGTTCAAACGATCTCTAGGGGTCGTCTGAAACTTTCTTAACTTCAATTTTATAAATACACCCAAGCAACCCTTCTTCCGTCCTGAAGTCTCCGTTGCCCGCCAAACCAGTTGTTCCAACAAAAGGCCGTCTGAAACTTAATTTGTCAAAGTTTCAGACGGCCTTTATTCAATAAAGATAGCAGAAGCTCATTCGCCATATTCCCCATCTTTGCTACAATATCCCTTTTCTTTTTTATTGATTCCACTATGACAACCGCACCCCAACCCAGCACTATGCAGCGAATTTTCTCGCGCAGTATGCTGATTTGTATCTTTACAGGCTTCACTTCGGGGCTGCCGCTTTATTTTCTGATCAACCTGATTCCTGCATGGTTGCGCAGCGAACATGTTGATTTGAAAACCATCGGCCTGATGGCACTTATCGGGCTGCCTTTCACTTGGAAATTTATCTGGTCTCCCGTCATTGATTTGGTCAGATTACCTTTTTTAGGACGGCGACGCGGTTGGATGCTGGTTACGCAAATTGGTTTGCTGCTGACCTTGCTCATTTACGCCTTCCTAAATCCTGCTCAGCATTTATATGTAATTATGGGCTTATCGTTGGTGGTCGCCTTTTTCTCTGCCAGCCAAGATATTGTATTGGATGCATTTCGACGCGAAATTTTGTCAGATGAAGAATTAGGCTTAGGCAACTCTATCCACGTCAATGCCTACCGTATCGCCGCTTTGGTACCCGGCTCGCTCAGCTTGATTTTGGCCGACTTGATGCCTTGGCACAACGTATTCATCATTACTGCACTATTTATGCTGCCCGGCCTGCTGATGACTTTGTTTTTAGCTAAAGAGCCTGACATTCCACCATCTGTGTCGCGTACATTTGCCCAAACGGTTTCCGACCCTTTCAGTGAGTTCTTCTCCCGCAAAGGCATCAAACAAGCCATATTGGTATTGCTGTTTATCTTTCTCTACAAACTGGGCGACAGTATGGCCACTTCTTTGGCTACACCTTTTTATCTGGACATGGGCTTCAGCAAAACCGACATCGGCCTCATTGCCAAAAATGCCGGTTTATGGCCTGCTGTCATTGCCGGTATTGTAGGCGGTATTTGGATGATAAAGCTCGGTATCAATAGAGCTTTATGGGTTTTCGGCGTGGCGCAATGGGTTACTATTCTAGGCTTTGCCTGGTTGGCAAATTTTGGCAAGTTTGAAACCATCACACTGACAGAGCAAATGATGCTTGCGGCCGTGATTGGTGCAGAAGCAGCGGGCGTAGGTCTGGGTACAGCGGCGTTTGTTGCCTATATGGCTCGTGAAACCAATCCTGCATTTACGGCCACACAATTAGCCCTCTTTACCAGCCTGTCAGCCGTTCCACGTACATTTATCAATGCTTCGGCAGGTTATCTGATTGAAGCGATAGGTTACTTCAATTTCTACTGGTTGTGTTTTGCTTTAGGCATACCGGGCATGTTACTACTGTTTAAAGTGGCACCATGGAATGGCGAAAAAGTGAGTAACTAGATTGCAGTCTAAAACTTCTAGCAAAACAAAAGGCCATCTGAATATTCAGACGGCCTTTATCATACAAAAACTTTATTCGGTAGCAGGTTTGACAGTACTGCGGACATCGCCGCTTTTTTCTTTATGTTTCAAAACAGCGCGGTCGAGCTTGTCCATCAAAACATCAATCGCGGCGTACATATCCTGTTCAATCGCTTCAACGTGCAAATCTTTGCCTGCCAAATGCACATCGGCTTCGGCTTTCTGGCTGACTTTTTCCACCGAGAGCGTGATGGTCACGGAAATGATGTTGTCGGCGTGGCGACTGATTCGTGCCAACTTGTCGGAAACATAGTTTTTGATGGCTTCGGTAACATCAAAATTCAGACCGGTGATTTTCAGATTCATGATACAGCTCCTTCGGTTGATTAGTCCGTCAAAACGGATCGGAATATATCTACTCGGTAAATTTTCGTTTGTGTGCCGGTGGTATGTCTAATGATTCTCTATATTTAGCAACTGTACGTCTGGCGATTTCAATGCCGCGTTGTTTTAATAATTTGACGAGGGCCTCGTCCGAATAAGGTTTGCTGCTGTCTTCGCTTTCAATCAGCTGGCTCAAGACAGCTTTGATTGCGCCTTGGCTGAACCCTTCGCCGTCATCGTCGGCATTGACTGCCTGTGTGAAGAAATAGCGTAACGCAAACAGTCCGCGCGGGCAAGACAAATATTTCTGATTGGCGGCGCGCGAAATGGTACTTTCTGCCAAACCCAATTCGGCGGCGGCATCTTTCATCAGCATGGGCGACAGTCCGATTTCTCCGAAGATGAAAAAATCTTCCTGATTTTTGACGATATACTCGGCAAGGCGGAGGACTGTGCTTTTGCGCAGTTCCAAAGAATCAATGCGCTGCTTGGCTTCGTTGATTTTTTCCTTCCACTCCGGTGCGCCCTCTTCCGCTGATTTCATCAGGTCGCAATACTCCTGATTCAGCTGCAGCTTCGGCCAAGCCGCCTCATTGCTGATAACTTCCCAGCCGTCCTTGCCCTCTTTGACCCAAACGTCAGGCTGAATATAAGGCGTAGGCGTGGCAGAGGCGAAACCGTAGGCCGGATAGGGATTGAGCTCGGCAATCATATCGAGCGCGGCTTCTATGGTTTCGCTGTCGGTATCGGGATAGAGTTTGCGGAAACGCAGAACGTTTTGTTTGCGGTTTTTGCCTAACTCTTGAAGCGAACTTTGCACCAAATGCGCGGCCATTTGTCTAGCCGGAGAAGCCGGCAAACGCATTAATTGCAGCATGAGCGACTCGGTCAAGTCGGCCGCAGCCACGCCGGGCGGATCAAAGGTTTGCAATACATCCAGCGCATTTTGCAGGGCTTCTTCGTCCAGCATCCATTCCAACGGCGTGTGGTCGATGATTTCTTCGAGGCTGTCGGTGAGGTAGCCTTGTTCGTCCAAAAAATCAATCAAGACGTGAACATAGGCCGCTTCCACTTGCGAGAGCGGATGCTCGCACACTTGGGCATGCAGATAGTGTTTGAAATCCTCTTCTTCGGCGATGTTGCTCCAAATATCTTCGGCATCGTCGCCGCTCAACTGCTGACCTGCGCGCGGCATGGTTACCGCACGGTTGAGTCCGCTATCGGCAAACTCATCGGTTTCCGGACGCTCAAGCAGAGGATTGTCTGACAACCAGTCTTCCACTTCGCGCTCAAGCTCAAGACCCGACATCTGCAAGATGCGCAAAGACTGCTGCAGCCGCTGGTTGAGCTGCTGGGTCTGTTTGAGTTTAAGGACGAGTGAAGACATAATGTTTGATAGTAAATGTGCTTTATGGATTTCAGACAGCCTGTATCTGATGGGCCGTCTGAAAATATCGGATATATTGTTTATATATTGGATGATTATTTCAATATATTATTCTTTTATCAACCGATAAATGAATTATTCGACAGTAGAGATATTTTCTAATTTAAAATAAACGCAATACGTCGAGTAAAAAACATGGTAACAGGCTTCCCGTGATAGGTAGCGGGTTGAAATTTTGTCTGCAAAACCGCTTTTCGTCCTGCAGCATCTAAACGCGAGTATCCACTGCTCTTTTTTACCCATACGAATGCTTTGCCATCTATATTGATAAAGACATTTAATACCACAGTCCCTTCCTCACCATTCTCTGTAGAAAGCTCTGGATAAGGTGGGGGAGCAACTTGGACAGGTTTCGTCTTTATCTCTTCTTTGAATCCATTTGGCACAGTATAAAAGAATCTGAATTTTTTAAGGCTTTCCAGTGTCTTACAATCCGTTTGTTGGGTTTTCTGATTATAAGTACACTCTTTATAAGGCTCGACTTGTTTTGGCAAACCTACTTCTTGAGCAAGTTTCAACAATTCCAGCGCATCCACTTCCCAATGGAGGCTTTTTCCCAATTTACCCTCTTTATCCACGATAGCTGTCGCCGTTACGATACCGGTTATCGGCTTGCCATTTTTATCTATCACGCCTTGGCGCACACCCATATTCTGCAATGGCAGTTCTGGCATTGCATGCACGGCAGTAGCTGCCAAAACGGCAAAGGAAGACAAAAAAATTCGTTTCAACACAGATACACCTTTTCAGACGGCCTAAACTCAATATTTGAAGTTTTCACCCAAATAAACCGAACGGACTTGTTCATTGTTGACCAAATCATCCGGCTTGCCTGAAGCCAATACCGTACCATCACTGATGATGTAGGCACGGTCGCAGATGCTGAGGGTTTCGCGCACGTTGTGGTCGGTAATCAATACGCCGATACCGCGTGATTTGAGGAACTCGATGATTTTCTGAATATCGATCACGGCAATCGGGTCAACGCCGGCAAAAGGTTCGTCCAACAAAATGAAACGCGGCTGCATGGCCAACACGCGCGCGATTTCGACACGGCGGCGTTCGCCACCGGACAAAGACGGCGCAGGGTTGTTGCGCAGGCGTTCAATGTTCAAATCGGCCAACAGTTTTTCAAGTTCGGCATCAATGCGGCTTTTGTCTTTCATGCTGATTTCCAAAATGGCGCGGATATTTTGTTCCACGGTCATTTTGCGGAAAATCGAGGCCTCCTGCGGCAGATAGCCGACGCCGAGGCGGGCGCGTTCGTGAATGGGCAGGTGGCGCAACTCTTGGCCGTCCAGCATCACGCTGCCTGCATCGGCGGCAATCAGACCGACAATCATGTAAAAGCTGGTGGTCTTACCCGCGCCGTTGGGACCGAGCAGGCCGATGACTTCGCCGCTTTCGATTTCAAGGGAGAAGCTTTTGACGACTTGGCGTTTTTTGAAACTTTTTTGCAGGTTTTGAACCACAAGACGGCTGTTGTTTGCGCTCATATTCTGTTGACTTTCGATATTGACCTCAGGCCGTCTGAACCTTTTTCAGACGGCCTTTTTGTGTGTTTTCTTATTTGTTTTTCTGCGTGCTGGACGGCTGGATGACCACGCTGACGCGGCCGGATTTGGCGGCGGATTTCACACCGGATTTGGCGCTGCCGTTGATGGTATAAACCTCGGTTTTGGTGTTGTAAGTGATGACTGCACCTTCGGCCACATCGCCGCCGCGCTGTACTTTGGCATTGCCGGTCAGGGTAACCAGACTAGCTGCGGAAGAATACGTTACAGTATTAGCTTGGCCGTTGACCACGCCTTTGCCGCCGTCCAACTCTTGGCTGAATTTGACGGGCGAGCCGGTGGCTTTCATCAACTGCTCGCTTTTGTCGTTGCGCGAAACGGTCACGCTGCCGGCACGAATATTGAGCGTGCCTTGTTTGATGATGACGTTGCCGGAAAAGGTGGTGCTTTGGTTGTTTTGGTCAAGCGAGCCTTGGTCGGCTTCGATTTGAATCGGCTGCTTGCTGTCGCTTTGCAGGGCAAAGGCCGGGCTGGCGGCAAAAACGGCAACAAGGGCTAAGGTTTTACAAATTTTTTGTATCATAAATTGTGGCTTTCACTTTGGAAGGGAAATTCAGCAAACCGGTTTTGTGGTCATAAGTCATGCCGTTTGCCTGACCGCCGGACTGTCCGTATTGGAAAGTAACGGGACTGTCGGTATGGGCGTATTGCGCTTCGGTATCGACATTCAAACGTTCGGTTTTGACGATGCCAGCCAAACGCTTGGCATCTGCCGCTTTGTTTAAGACAACATTCTGTTCAAAAACGACTTTTTTGTTTTGAATATTGTACGCGGCCTTGTCGCTGCCGACTTCGTACAACAGGCTGCCGTCGCGGTAAAACGAAAGATGCGGTTTGTCCAAATGCACATCCGCGCTATTCGGATATTGAACGGCATCGACCGCGCTCAGATTTTCTTTCAGACGGCCTTCTTGGTCAAAACGTTTGCCGTTGATGCCTTTCATCGAATATTGCGGCTCATTCGGATTGAGGACGACTTCTTCGACTTGTACTTCGCTGATGCGGCCGAGCCACGCCGCCAATGCGCCGAGTGAAACGGCCAACACCAGCGGAAAGGCGATTCCGTAACGCCATCTGATTTTCATCGTACATACTCTTTCAAAGCAGGTTCAAGCGTACCTTGCGCCTGCATAATCAAATCGCACACTTCACGCACCGCGCCTGCGCCGCCGGAACGTCGGGTTACATAATGGGCGTATTGCAAAGTAAACCAATGTGCCTCAGGGACGGCGACCGCCAATCCGCAACGCACCATCACGGGCAAATCGACAACATCGTCGCCGACAAAGGCGCACTCATGCTCCTCCACACCGGCCTGTTCGCGTAATTGGGCATAGGCGGCACGTTTGTCGTGAATGCCTTTGAAGTAATAGTTGATACCGAGCTGCTTCACGCGGATACCGACGGAAGGCGCATCGCGGCCGGTAATAATTGCAGTTTGCACACCGCCGGCCTGAAGCATTTTCAAACCGTGTCCGTCCAAAGTGTGGAACGATTTGATTTCTTCTCCATTATCACGGATAAAAATGCGGCCGTCGGTCAAAACGCCGTCCACATCCAGTATCAGCAGTTTGATGCCTGAAGCGCGTTGTTGCAGGTCGGAAGAGAGGTTTTGCATAAGGTTTCCTTATTTCAGACGGCCTATTCTAGCATAAGGCCGTCTGAAAACGTTTTTGCCGTCGATTCAGACAATTCGTGCCATCAATAAATCGTGCATGTTCAGTGCGCCAATCAGCATGCCGTTTTCTTCGACCACCAACAAACCGTTCACATGGCTGCTTTGCATGGCTTTCAAAGCTTCGGTGGCCAGGCGGTCGGCAGAGATGGTTTTCGGCGAAGCGTGCATAATGTCGTCCACTTTCAAACCGGCAAAGCTGTCGCGTTCTTGAAACAGACGGCGCAAGTCGCCATCGGTAAATACGCCTTTCAGACGGCCTTCGGCATCGGTTACCGCCAACATGCCCAAGCCTTTTTCACTCATGCGGACAATGGCCTCTTTCAACGGCGTACCCAACAAAACGGCTGGCAGGGCTTCGTCTTTGTGCATAATATCCGCCACGCGCAACAGCAGGCGTTTGCCCAAGCTGCCGGCCGGATGGCTTAAAGCAAAATCGTCGGGCGTGAACGCGCGTGCGCGCAACAATACAACCGCCAGCGCATCGCCCAAGGCCATCACGGCGGTCGTACTGGAAGTCGGTGCAAGGCCGAGCGGGCAGGCTTCTTTGGAAACCGCCGCGGTAATATGGATATCGGCATGACGCGCCATGGTGGAAGTCGGATGGGCAGTGATGCAGATGAGCGTGATGTTTTTGCGCTTCAACGCCGGAATAATCGCCGCAATTTCATCGCTTTCGCCGGAATTGGAAATGGCAATCACGACATCGTGGTCCACAATCATGCCCAAATCGCCGTGTGCCGCTTCGGCAGGATGGACGAAAAACGCAGGCGTGCCGGTGGAAGCCATGGTTGCCGCCATTTTGCGGCCGATATGTCCGGACTTGCCCATGCCAGTAATGACGACCCTGCCCTTGCAGTGCAACAACGCTTCCGCCGCACGGACAAAATCATGGTTCAAAGCCGCCGCAATTTCACGCAAACCTTCGGCTTCCGTATCCAATACATCGCGCGCCCAGTCGAGATAAAGTGTGTTTTCCGCCATCAAAGCCGCCTTTCATGCTTGAATTTAGGTTTGTTTTGCCCAAATTAATCAGCTGTAAACTGTTCAAATTCATCGAATCGGCGTAGCATTACCGCCACTTCACAAACAAACCTATTATGTAAAAGGAATCAGAGATGACTATTTTATCGGACGTTAAAGCATTAGGACAACAAATCTGGTTGGACAACCTCTCCCGTTCGCTGGTACAAAGCGGCGAATTGGCCAAAATGCTCAAACAGGGCGTGTGCGGCGTAACTTCCAATCCTGCCATTTTCCAAAAAGCCTTTGCAGGCGATGCCCTGTACGCCGACGAAGTAGCCGCGCTCAAACAGCAAGACCTGACCCCGAAACAACGCTACGAAACAATGGCGGTTGCCGACGTACAAGCCGCTTGCGACGTGTGCCTTGCCGAACATGAATCCACCGGCGGCAAAACCGGCTTCGTCAGCCTCGAAGTTTCGCCTGAATTATCCAAAAACGCGCAAGGCACGGTTGAAGAAGCGCGCCGCCTGCATGCCGCCATCGGCCGTAAAAATGCCATGATTAAAGTACCGGCAACCGACGAAGGCATCGAAGCACTCGAAACCCTCGTTTCAGACGGCATCAGCGTCAACCTAACCCTGCTCTTCTCCCGCGCCCAAACCCTCAAAGCCTATGCGGCCTATGCGCGCGGCATTGCCAAACGTTTGGAAGCGGGACATGATGTTTCCCATATCCACGTTGTCGCCAGCTTCTTTATTTCCCGTGTCGATGCCGCATTGGACGCCACCCTGCCCGACCACCTCAAAGGCAAAATCGCTATTGCGCTGGCCAAAGCCGCCTATCAAGATTGGGCGCAATACTTCGGCAGCAGCGAATTTGCCGCACTTGCCGAAAAAGGTGCCAACCGCGTACAACTTTTGTGGGCATCTACCGGTGTGAAAAACCCTGCCTATCCTGACACTTTGTACGTTGACAGCCTGATTGGTGCCCATACCGTCAACACCGTTCCCGATGCGACACTCAAAGCCTTTATCGACCACGGCACCGCCAAAGCCACGTTGACCAAAGGTGTGGACGAAGCCCAAGCGCAGCTTGCCGAAACCGCCAAACTCGGCATTGATGTCGAAACTTTGGCAACGCGTTTGCAGGAAGACGGTTTGAAACAATTTGAAGACGCTTTTGCCAAACTGCTGGCTCCCTTGGCTTAAACGGATTAAACAGACGGCCGATTGAAACTTAAATCATTTTGAAAAGTCTAGGCCGTCTGAAACCCAAATTCGGGCGTGTACAGCACGCCCTTTTCTATCACGATTTAAATACCGTGCAGGCACACTGCCCCTGCCCTACACAAACACCCTGCCATGTATATAGGACGTTTCGCCCCCAGCCCTACCGGCCTGCTTCATATCGGCTCCCTGCTGACCGCCGTCGCCTCCTATGCCGACGCGCGCGCCCATCAGGGCAAATGGCTGGTCCGCATTGAAGACCTTGACCCCCCTCGCGAAATGCCCGGCGCCGCTGCCGACATTCTACGCACGCTTGAGGCTTTTGGTTTTGAGTGGGACGGTAAAGTCGCCTATCAAAGCCGCCGTTACGACCTGTATCAAGACACACTCGACCGCCTCAAAGCAGCCGGGCTGGTGTATCCCTGCTATTGCAGTCGCAAAGACTGGCAGGCAGCGGCAACTCAGGGCCCAGACGGATTTGTGTATAACGGCCGTTGCCGCAATCCACAGCAAAGACCCGACACGCAAAACAAAACGCCGGCATGGCGTATTCAAGTTCCCGATCGCATAATCGGTTTTTCAGACGGCATTATCGGGCATTACGCACAAAACCTGGCGCACGACATCGGCGATTTCGTCCTGCTTCGTGCCGACGGCTATTGGGCCTATCAGCTTGCCGTGGTTGCCGACGATGCCGATCAAGGCATAACACATATTGTCCGCGGTCAGGACTTGCTCGTTTCCACGCCGCGCCAAATCTATCTGCAACAATGCCTCGGCGTTCCCACGCCGTCCTACGCCCACCTGCCGCTATTGACCAACAACCAAGGGCAAAAATGGTCGAAACAAACCCTTGCCCCGGCTTTGAATTTGAATCAAAAAGAACAACTTCTCCGCCAAGTCCTAACCTACCTCAACCTACCCGATGCACCCGCCGTAAACCGTCCGCAAGAATTACTCGATTGGGCGGTGGCGCACTGGCAAATGGACAAAATCCCAAAATCGTCCATTATCACGGACTGAATTAGCATGATTACAACAAAATTACTCTAGGTATTACAATATTTCATAAAATTATGTAAGTAATCTTCCGATTCATTCCAAACCATGCCCAAGAAGCGAAAAATCATGTATATTTTAAAAATTTCCTAAAATTGTTGCGAAGTGATAATTTCAAGATTGCAACAACATACGGCTGGCGCGTTATTGAGGATGACAAAGCGCGGCAGATCTCCCACGATACAACAAAAAGAAATACCGCTATGCCAAGTGCCATTATTGTAGAAGACGAAGTATTAGCAGCAGAACGCTTGCGTGTATTATTGGAAGAATGCAATGTCGTACTGCTCAACGTCTTTCACCATGCCATGCCAGCATTGGAGTGGCTGAGCGTCCACGAAGTCGACATCGTCTTTGCCGACATCGGCATGCCGGAAATCGACGGTCTCGAGTTTGTCGAACGCATCAAACGTACCGCCAAACGCCAGCCGGAAATTGTCTTCACCACAGCCTACGAAGAACACGCTCTGCGCGCGTTCGAGCTGGCTGCCGCAGACTATCTGCTCAAACCGATCAAAATGACCCGCCTGCAAACCGCGCTTGACCGCATCATCGAGAAAAACCGCGAAAAAGCAGACAGCTTCACCCATTTCAAAGTGTACAACCGCGAGCGCATGGTTGAAATCCCCTGGCAACAGGCGCGTTATCTGATGGCGGAACACAAAACCGTCTATCTGTTTACCGGCGATGGTCAAAGCTTCGAATTACCGAAAACATTGGTTTACTGGGAAGAATTACTGGGCGACAAAGTCATCCGCATCCACCGCAACGCCCTCGTCTTCCGCCACACCCTCGACAGCCTGATTCGATTGGACGATGACGAAAACGACGAATACGCATCCACATGGGGCGCAAAAATTCTCGATATTCCGACCCCGTTGCCCGTCAGCCGCCGACAACTGTCCACCCTGCGGAAAATCATTAAAAACAGCATCTAACAATGCGCTCTTTGACTCACTCTTTTTAAATCAAAGGCCGTCTGAAAATATCTTTTCAGACGGCCTTTTAACTTCTCAGCTAAATAGTAGAAAATTAAAAAAGAATAGTCCAAATCTGTCGTTTAGCTCTATCCAAGCTTTCAATTTGATCAAACCTTGTTTTGCCCTCAAACAAGCTTTTCTATCCACCAATCCAACATCTTTGAATTACTACTACTCAACAGAAAAGGCCATCTGAAAAATTCAGACGGCCTCGATACTTAAGCCTTACAGATTAAAAGAACAATTCACGCCAGCTGATGCGTTTGAGTCCGCATGTACGGCCTTGAACTTCCAGACTGTCCAATTGATTGGACAAGAGACTGCGATCGCCTTTGGTTGC
>NZ_CATNVN010000005.1:0-32643 GCF_951230505.1 uncultured Neisseria sp. | reverse complement strand
CCGCGGGAGGGCGGCGGTGTGGACGAAAATGCGCAAACGCCAACCTAAAACGCCGTTGAAGTTTGCGCTGGCCATGTTGGTAACCGGCGTCTCTTATTTGTGTTTCATCCCATATATTTCATCCGGAACCTCGATGCCGATTATCGTGTTTATGCTGGTGTTGCTGGCGATTACGATAGGCGAGTTGATGCTGTCGCCGATTTCGCTGTCGTTTTCCACTAAAATCGCACCGAGCATGTTTAAAACACAAATGGTTGCGTTGAATTTCTTAGCATTGTCCATCGGCTTTACTTTGGGCGGAGTGTTGTTTAAAGACTACTACAATGCTCAGTCGCCATTGGATTTCTATTGGATGCTGGCCACCATCGGCGCAGTAACCTGCGGTATCCTGCTGGTACTTACCCCGGTATTGAACCGCATGCTCAAAGGTGTCGATTGATTTTTCTATTTAAAATAATGTGATGTAAATACAGGCCGTCTGAAAAGAATCAGTTTTCAGACGGCCTGATGTTTTTATTGAGGTTTGGAAAAGGGTGGTTTTCCATATTTTTGAAGTAAATCGGACAGGTGGAAAACCCGAATTAAATGATACATGATTAAACTGAAATTAAAATTGTGAAATATTAAATAAGAATAAGAATTGTTCTCATAACTTTATTGAATTTATTAGGGTTTTTTTGCTGATTTGCTGATATTTACCTTTAAATGGCTTTTGAAATTCGATAAAATGGTAATCTATTTTTAAGATTTGTCTGTCAACCAGTTAGGTACGACCATGTTGGCCAGTTACTTTCCCGTCCTCGTATTCATCCTCGTCGGCCTTGCGGCCGGCGTGCTGTTTATTCTGCTCGGCACAATTTTAGGCCCGAAGCGTCACTATGCCGAAAAAGACGCGGCTTACGAATGCGGTTTTGAAGCCTTTGAAAACGCAAGGATGAAGTTCGACGTGCGCTATTACCTCGTCGCCATCCTCTTTATCCTGTTTGATTTGGAGGTCGCGTTCATGTTGCCATGGGCAGTTGTGTTCAAAGATTTGGGCGCGTACGGCTTCTGGTCTATGCTGGTGTTTATCGTCGTTCTGACGGTAGGCTTTATTTACGAATGGAAAAAAGGTGCGCTGGAATGGGAATAGAAGGCGTTTTGAAAAAAGGTTTCATCACCACCAGCGCGGATACGGTGTTGAACTATATGCGTACTGGTTCATTGTGGCCGGTTACTTTCGGCTTGGCCTGCTGCGCCGTGGAAATGATGCATGCAGGTATGGCGCGTTATGACCTTGACCGTTTCGGTATCATTTTCCGTCCGTCCCCACGTCAGGCCGACCTGATGATTGTGGCGGGTACGCTCACCAACAAAATGGCGCCTGCACTGCGCCGCGTGTACGACCAGCTTGCCGAGCCGCGCTGGGTATTGTCTATGGGCTCGTGTGCCAACGGTGGCGGCTATTACCACTATTCTTATTCCGTTGTGCGCGGTGCCGACCGCGTCGTGCCGGTAGACGTTTATGTGCCGGGTTGTCCGCCGACTGCGGAAGCCCTGATTTACGGCCTGATTCAGCTCCAACAAAAAATCAAGCGCACTTCCACCATCGCGCGTGACGAGTAAGGAGAGGACGATATGGCAAGCATTCAAAACTTATACGAGACCGTCGTCGGCGTGCTTGGCGATCAGGCAAGCAAAGTCATTTCAGCTTTGGGCGAGATTACCGTCGAGTGTCTGCCCGAGCACTATATTTCAGTCATGACCGCATTGCGCGACCATGAAGAGTTGTATTTCGAGCTTCTGGTCGACTTGTGCGGTGTCGATTACAGCACTTACAAAAACGAAGTATGGCAGGGCAAGCGCTTTGCCGTCGTCAGTCAGCTGCTTTCCGTTAAAAACAATCAACGCATCCGCGTACGAGTCTGGGTTTCAGACGACGACTTCCCCATAGTCGAATCCGTAGTCGATATTTACAACAGCGCGGATTGGTACGAACGCGAAGCCTTCGATATGTACGGCATCATGTTCAACAACCATCCGGACCTGCGCCGCATCCTGACCGATTACGGTTTCGTTGGACATCCGTTCCGCAAAGACTTCCCGATTTCCGGCTATGTGGAAATGCGTTACGACGAAGAGCAAAAACGCGTGATTTACCAACCTGTTACCATTGAGCCGCGCGAGATCACGCCGCGTATCGTCCGTGAGGAGAACTACGGTGGCCAATAAATTAAGAAACTACACCATCAACTTCGGCCCGCAACACCCTGCGGCGCACGGCGTATTGCGTATGATTTTGGAGTTGGAGGGCGAAACCATCGTCCGCGCCGACCCGCATATCGGCCTCCTGCACCGCGGTACTGAAAAACTGGCTGAAACCAAAACCTATCTGCAAGCCCTGCCCTATATGGACCGTTTGGACTACGTTTCCATGATGGTCAACGAGCAGGCGTATTGCTTGGCGGTAGAAAAACTTGCCGGTATCGATGTGCCTATCCGCGCCCAATACATCCGCGTGATGTTTGCCGAAGTAACGCGCATCCTCAATCACTTGATGGGTATCGGTTCGCACGCCTTCGACATCGGCGCGATGACCGCCATCCTTTACGCCTTCCGCGACCGCGAAGAGCTGATGGACTTGTACGAAGCCGTGTCCGGCGCGCGTATGCACGCCGCCTACTTCCGTCCCGGCGGCGTTTACCGCGACCTGCCCGACTTCATGCCCAAATATGAGAGCAGCAAATTCCGCAACGCCAAAGTATTGAAGCAGCTCAACGAATCCCGCGAAGGCACCATGCTCGACTTTATCGACGCCTTCTGCGAACGTTTCCCGAAAAATATCGACACACTCGAAACCCTTCTGACCGACAACCGCATTTGGAAACAGCGTACCGTCGGCATCGGCGTCGTCTCTCCTGAGCGCGCCATGCAGAAAGGCTTTACCGGCGTTATGTTGCGCGGTTCCGGCGTGGAATGGGACGTGCGTAAGACACAGCCTTACGAAGTGTACGACAAAATGGATTTCGACATCCCCGTCGGCGTCAATGGCGACTGCTACGACCGCTACCTCTGCCGTATGGAAGAAATGCGTCAATCCGTGCGCATCATCAAACAATGTTCCGAGTGGTTGCGTGTCAATCCGGGTCCGGTCATTACCACAAACCACAAATTCGCTCCGCCCAAACGTACCGAAATGAAAACAGGTATGGAAGACCTGATTCACCATTTCAAACTCTTTACCGAGGGTATGCACGTTCCTGAGGGCGAGACCTACACCGCTGTCGAACACCCGAAAGGCGAGTTCGGCGTTTACATCATTTCAGACGGCGCAAACAAACCCTACCGCCTGAAAATCCGCGCACCCGGCTTCGCCCACCTGCAAGGCATGGACGAAATGGCAAAAGGCCACATGCTGGCCGACGTCGTTGCCATCATCGGTACGCAGGACATCGTATTCGGGGAGGTTGACCGATAATGTTATCCGCAGAATCTTTAAAACAAATTGACATCGAGTTGGCAAAATATCCTGCCGACCAACGCCGCTCCGCCATTATGGGCGCATTGCGTATTGCCCAGACCGAAAAAGGCTGGCTTGCTCCTGAGACCATCGCCTTTGTCGCAGACTATATCGGCATCTCGCCAGCACAAGCCTACGAAGTCGCTACCTTCTACAATATGTACGACCTTGAGCCTGTCGGCAAATACAAACTGACCGTTTGTACCAACCTGCCCTGCGCACTGCGCGGCGGTATGGCTACCGGCGAATACCTCAAACAAAAACTCGGTATCGGCTACGGCGAAACCACACCTGACGGCAAATTTACCCTTGTCGAAGGCGAATGCATGGGCGCATGTGGCGACGCTCCGGTCATGCTGGTCAACAACCACAGCATGTGCAGCTTTATGACCGAAGAGGCGATTGACAAGAAACTTGCCGAACTGAAATAAAAGGCCGTCTGAAAACAACGGCTGCAACCGATACCAAAACGAACAGGCACACCAAAAATGGCTATTTACCAATCAGGCGTGATTTTTGACCAAGTGGATACCGCCAATCCCGATTGCTGGACATTGGACGAATACGTCAAACGTGGCGGTTATACCGCCCTGCGTAAAATCCTGTCCGAAAACATCTCGCAAACTGATGTGATTGACGAAGTCAAAACCTCTGGCTTGCGCGGTCGTGGCGGTGCGGGCTTCCCGACCGGTTTGAAATGGAGCTTTATGCCCCGTTCCTTCCCGGGTGAAAAATATGTGGTTTGCAACACCGACGAAGGCGAGCCGGGTACATTTAAAGACCGCGACATCATCATGTTCAATCCTCATGCCCTGATTGAAGGCATGATTATTGCCGGTTACGCGATGGGTGCGAAAGCCGGCTACAACTACATCCACGGCGAAATTTTTGAAGGCTACCAACGCTTTGAAGCCGCTTTGGAGCAGGCGCGTGCCGCAGGTTTTTTGGGTAAAAATATTTTGGGTTCGGATTTTGAATTTGAACTCTTCGCCCACCACGGTTATGGCGCATATATTTGTGGCGAAGAAACCGCATTGCTCGAATCGTTGGAAGGCAAAAAAGGCCAGCCGCGCTTTAAGCCGCCATTCCCTGCTTCATTCGGCCTGTACGGTAAACCGACTACCATCAACAATACCGAAACGTTCTCCTCCGTCCCCTTCATTATCCGTGACGGCGGACAGGCATTTGCCGATAAAGGTATTCCGAATGCAGGCGGTACCAAATTGTTCTGTATTTCCGGCCATGTCGAGCGTCCGGGCAACTATGAAGTGCCATTGGGTACGCCGTTTGCCGAAGTCCTGAAAATGGCGGGTGGTATGCGCGGCGGTAAAAAACTTAAAGCCGTTATTCCCGGCGGTTCGTCCGCGCCAGTTTTGCCTGCCGATATCATGATGCAGACCAATATGGACTATGACTCGATTTCCAAAGCCGGCTCGATGCTGGGTTCCGGCGCGATTATCGTCATGGACGAAGACGTGTGCATGGTCAAAGCCCTTGAGCGCCTGAGCTACTTCTACTACGACGAGTCTTGCGGCCAATGTACGCCTTGCCGAGAAGGTACGGGCTGGCTTTACCGCATCGTCCACCGCATCGTAGAAGGCAAAGGCCGCATGGAAGACTTGGATTTGCTGGATTCTGTCGGTAACCAAATGGCAGGCCGCACCATCTGCGCCCTTGCCGATGCCGCCGTCTTCCCTGTCCGCAGCTTTACCAAGCATTTCCGTGATGAGTTTGTGCATTACATCGAACACGGCGGACCGATGAAACCGAATAAGTGGTGCTAAGTTTTCAGACGGCCTGAAACCTTATATGTCTGAAAAACAACATCTCGCTCCCAATTTCCCATCTGCATTGTTTCCTTATTTGGAAAGAGTAGAAGACAAAGTCCTGTACCGTATTAGTATGGCCGATTATGGGATGGAGGTGGAACGGCATTTTCAGGAACTTCAACAGGTTGTGTATCATCAGAATGGTTATTTGTCTGCCAGACAGGCTTTTTACCCGGCTGAAGCAGTAGAATTAGCAGCATATAATCGACAAGATGCGGTTGCTTATACAGTCAGCCTTCTTATCTTGATACAAAGTGTAGTGATGCAGACTTATTGGACGGACCTGTCGTCTTATTGGCAAGAATATTGGAAAAATAACCGTGGAGCGTTATCACCGATTCTAACGGAGGAGTTGGATGAGGCTTTTGCGCTAGCACGGGAAAAGGGCGAATTAGATTAGCCTGTAACTTAAAATTAAAAAGGCCGTCTGTAATTCATTTTTCAGACGATCTCCATAAAGAATTATTTATTAAATACCCGTAACTAGGAACGAACCATGTTACAAATCGAAATCGACGGCAAACAGGTATCTGTGGAGCAGGGTGCGACGGTGATTGAGGCCGCGCACAAGCTCGGTACTTATATCCCGCATTTCTGTTACCACAAAAAACTTTCCATCGCCGCCAACTGCCGTATGTGTTTGGTGGACGTGGAAAAGGCCCCCAAACCCTTGCCCGCCTGTGCCACGCCGGTTACAGACGGCATGATTGTGCGTACGCATTCGGCAAAAGCCCGAGAGGCGCAAGAAGGCGTGATGGAGTTTCTGCTCATCAACCATCCGCTTGACTGTCCGACCTGCGACCAAGGCGGCGAATGCCAGTTGCAGGATTTGGCGATGGGCTACGGCAAAAATACCAGCCGTTATACCGAAGAAAAACGTTCCGTCGTCGGCAAAGACATGGGTCCTTTGATTTCCGCCGAGGAAATGAGCCGTTGTATCCACTGTACCCGTTGCGTTCGTTTCACTGAAGAAATCGCCGGCGTGCAAGAAATCGCTATGGCCAACCGCGGCGAACATTCCGAGATCATGCCCTTTATCGGCAAAGCAGTGGAAACCGAATTGTCGGGCAACGTCATCGATTTGTGTCCTGTCGGCGCATTGACCAGCAAACCGTTCCGCTTCAACGCGCGTACTTGGGAATTGAACCGCCGCAAATCCGTTTCCGCCCATGATGCTTTGGGCAGCAACCTGATTGTACAAACCAAAGACCATACCGTCCGCCGTGTGTTGCCGCTGGAAAACGAAGCCATCAACGAATGCTGGCTGTCCGACCGCGACCGTTTCTCCTACGAAGGCCTGTATCACGAAAGCCGTCTGAAAAACCCGAAAATCAAACAGGGCGGCGAGTGGATGGACGTGGATTGGAAAACCGCGTTGGAATATGTCCGCAGCGCGATTGAATGTATCGCCAAAGACGGCAACCAAAACCAAGTCGGCGTTTGGGCCAATCCGATGAATACGGTTGAAGAGCTGTATCTGGCCAAAAAGCTTGCTAATGGTTTGGGTGTTAAAAACTTTGCAACCCGTTTGCGCCAACAAGACAAACGTCTTTCAGACGGCCTTAAAGGTGCGCAATGGTTGGGACAAAGCATTGAATCTTTGGCTGACAACGATGCCGTATTGGTAATCGGTGCGAACTTGCGCAAAGAACAGCCGCTCCTGACCGCCCGCCTGCGCCGCGCCGCCAAAGACCGTATGGCCTTGAGCGTATTGGCCAGCAGTAAAGAAGAATTGTTTATGCCGCTTCTGTCTCAAGAAGCCGCACATCCCGACGAGTGGGCAGGCCGTCTGAAAAACCTGTCTGCCAATGCGGAACACGTCGTTACCGCCAGCCTGAAAAACGCTGAAAAAGCAGCGGTGATTTTGGGCGCGGAAGTGCAAAACCATCCTGATTACGCCGCCATTTATGCCGCCGCGCAAGAGCTGGCTGACGCGACCGGCGCAGTGCTGGGTATTTTGCCGCAAGCCGCCAACAGCGTTGGTGCGGATGTCTTGAAGGTAAACTCCGGCGAGAGCATTGCCGAAATGGTAACTGCGCCGAAACAGGCAGTCTTGCTGCTCAACGTCGAGCCTGAAATCGATACGGTTGACGGTGCAAAAGCCGTAGCTGCCTTGAAACAGGCGAAAAGCGTGATGGCGTTTACACCGTTTGTCAGCGAAACGCTGCTGGACGTGTGCGACGTATTGTTGCCGATTGCGCCGTTTACCGAAACATCAGGCAGCTTTATCAATATGGAAGGCCGTCTGCAATCTTTCCACGGCGTGGTACAAGGCTTCGGCGATTCGCGTCCGATGTGGAAAGTGTTGCGCGTATTAGGCAACCTGTTTGACCTGAAAGGTTTTGAATACCACGATACCGCTGCGATTCTGAAAGATGCGCTGGATGCAGAAAGCCTGCCGTCCAAACTGGACAACCGCAGCACATGGACAGGGGAGGGCGTTCAGACGGCCTCAGACCGTCTTGTCCGTGTCGGCGGTGTCGGTATTTATCACACTGATTCTATCGTGCGCCGTTCCGCACCGTTACAAGAAACCAGCCATGCCGCCGTGCCTGCCGCGCGTGTGAATCCGAACACTTTGGCGCGCTTGGGCCTGCAAGACGGACAAACTGCTGTCGCCAAACAAAACGGCGCAAGCGTATCGGTTGCTGTCAAAGCCGATGCCGGTTTGCCTGAAAACGTGGTGCATCTGCCGCTGCATACCGAAAATGCCGCGCTGGGTGCGTTGATGGACACTATTGAACTGGCGGGAGCTTGATCATGCAAGAATGGTTCCAAAACCTCTTTGCCGCAACGCTCGGTCTGGGCGATTTGGGTATCACCGTAGGCTTGGTGGTATCCGTCATCGTCAAAATCGTGATTATCCTGATTCCGCTGATTCTGACCGTTGCCTACCTGACATATTTCGAACGTAAAGTCATCGGCTTTATGCAGCTTCGCGTCGGCCCGAACGTAACCGGCCCGTGGGGCCTGATTCAGCCGTTTGCCGACGTGTTCAAACTCTTGTTTAAAGAGGTAACCCGTCCGAAGCTGTCAAACAAAGCCCTGTTCTATATTGGTCCGATTATGTCGCTCGCCCCGTCTTTCGCGGCATGGGCGGTGATTCCGTTCAACGAAGAATGGGTGCTGACCAATATCAATATCGGCCTTTTGTACATCCTGATGATTACCTCGCTGTCGGTTTACGGCGTGATCATCGCAGGCTGGGCTTCCAACTCCAAATATTCGTTCTTGGGTGCAATGCGTGCTTCCGCGCAAAGCATTTCCTACGAGATTGCCATGAGTGCCGCGCTGGTGTGCGTCGTGATGGTATCGGGCAGCATGAACTTCTCCGACATCGTTGCCGCGCAGGCAAAAGGCATCGCGGGCGGTTCTGTGTTCTCGTGGAACTGGCTACCGCTCTTCCCCATCTTCATCGTCTATCTGATTTCCGCCGTTGCCGAAACCAACCGCGCGCCGTTTGACGTGGCAGAGGGTGAATCTGAAATCGTTGCCGGTCACCACGTTGAATACTCCGGCTTCGCATTCGCGCTGTTCTTCCTTGCCGAATACATTTTCATGATTCTGATTGCCGCGCTGACATCGCTGATGTTCCTCGGCGGCTGGTTGTCTCCGTTCCCGCAAAGCTGGGGCTTTATCGGTACGCCTTCCGCATTCTGGATGTTCGTGAAAATGGCGGCAGTGTTGTACTGGTACCTGTGGATCCGTGCAACTTTCCCGCGCTACCGTTACGACCAAATCATGCGTTTGGGCTGGAAAGTGCTGATTCCGATCGGCTTCGCCTACATCGTGATTTTGGGCGTGTGGATGATTTCACCGCTGAATTTGTGGAAATAAGTTTCAGACGGCATCTTGAGGCCGTCTGAACAAAGCGATTTTGAATACCTAACGAAATCCCTGTTTTGAGGGAACATAATATGGCTAACTTAGTAAAAACCTTTCTGCTTGGCGAATTGGTAAAAGGCTTGGGCGTAACGCTCAAAAACTTTTTTGCCCGCAAAGACACAATTTATTTCCCAGAAGAGAAAACGCCGCAATCCGTGCGTTTCCGCGGCCTGCACGCGCAACGCCGTTATCCGAACGGCGAAGAGCGCTGTATTGCGTGTAAATTGTGTGAGGCAGTTTGTCCGGCAATGGCGATTAACATCGAATCGGAAGAACGCGAAGACGGCACCCGCCGCACCAAGCGTTACGACATCGACCTGACCAAGTGCATCTTCTGCGGTTTCTGCGAAGAGGCTTGCCCGACCGATGCGATTGTGGAAACCCATATTTTTGAATACCACGGCGAGAAAAAAGGCGACTTGCACATGACCAAGCCGATTCTTTTGGCCATTGGCGACAAATACGAAGCTGAAATCGCCAAACGCAAAGCCGCTGACGCGCCGTATCGTTAAGGAGCAGACGAATGACTTTTTCCGCGATTCTGTTCTATATTCTTGCCGCCATCGTTTTGTACGGTGCGGTTCGTACCGTTACCGCTAAAAACCCTGTTCACGCCGCTTTGCATCTGGTGCTGACCTTCTGCGTGAGCGCGATGATTTGGATGCTGATGCAGGCTGAGTTTTTGGGCGTTACGCTGGTGGTGGTTTACGTCGGCGCCGTGATGGTGTTGTTCCTGTTCGTCGTGATGATGTTGAACATCGACATTGAAGAAATGCGCGCCGGTTTCTGGCGTCATGCGCCTGTTGCCGGTGTGGTCGGCACATTGTTGGCGGTTGCGCTGATTCTGATTCTGGTCAACCCGAAAACCGACCTTGACGCATTTGGTCTGATGAAAGACATTCCGGCCGATTACAACAATATCCGTGATTTGGGCAGCCGTATTTATACTGACTACCTGTTGCCGTTTGAATTGGCGGCGGTATTGCTGCTGTTGGGTATGGTGGCCGCGATTGCGCTGGTTCACCGTAAAACCACCAATCCGAAACGTATGGATCCTGCCGACCAAGTTAAAGTACGCGCCGACCAAGGCCGTATGCGTCTGGTGAAAATGGAAGCGGTCAAACCGCAAGTCGAATCTGCCGAAGAAAGCGAAGTTTCAGACGGCCTTAAGCCGGAAGGGGAGGGCAAAGCATGATTACCTTGACGCATTATCTGGTATTGGGTGCGCTCCTGTTCGGTATCAGCGCAATGGGTATCTTCATGAACCGCAAAAACGTGCTGGTATTGCTGATGTCCATCGAGCTGATGCTTTTGGCGGTGAACTTCAACTTTATCGCCTTCTCGCAATATTTGGGCGATACTGCCGGACAGATTTTCGTATTCTTCGTACTGACCGTTGCCGCTGCCGAATCTGCCATCGGTTTGGCGATTATGGTATTGGTGTACCGCAACCGACAAACAATCAACGTTGCCGATTTGGATGAGTTGAAAGGGTAATCATGAACGATATGACTTTATATTTGATAATTGCCCTTGTTCCATTGGCAGGCTCGCTGATTGCGGGTTTGTTCGGCAACAAAATCGGACGTGCCGGCGCGCATACGGTTACGATACTCGGCGTGGCGGTGTCTGCCGTGCTGTCGGCTTATGTGCTGTGGGGATTCCTCAATGGTAGCCGTGCCAAGTTTGACGAGAACGTCTATACCTGGCTGACAATGGGCGGTTTGGATTTCTCCGTCGGCTTCTTGGTCGATACGATGACGGCGATGATGATGGTCGTAGTAACCGGCGTGTCGTTGATGGTGCATATCTACACCATCGGTTATATGCACGACGAAAAAGTCGGCTACCAACGCTTCTTCAGCTATATTTCTTTGTTTACTTTCAGCATGTTGATGCTGATTATGAGCAACAACTTCATCCAGCTCTTCTTCGGCTGGGAGGCTGTAGGCTTGGTGTCGTATCTCTTGATCGGTTTCTATTTCAAACGTCCAAGCGCAACATTTGCCAACCTGAAAGCCTTTTTGATCAACCGTGTCGGCGACTTCGGCTTTTTGCTCGGTATCGGCTTGGTGCTTGCCTATTTCGGCGGCAGCCTGCGCTATCAAGATGTATTCGCTTATCTGCCTAATGTTCAGACGGCCACTATCCAACTGTTCCCCGGTGTGGAATGGTCTTTGATTACTGTAACCTGTTTACTCCTGTTTGTCGGTGCGATGGGTAAATCGGCACAATTCCCGCTGCACGTTTGGCTGCCTGATTCGATGGAAGGCCCGACACCGATTTCTGCATTGATTCACGCTGCAACCATGGTTACTGCCGGTTTGTTCATGGTATCGCGTATGTCGCCGATTTATGAGATGAGCAGCACTGCGCTGTCTGTCATCATGGTAATCGGTGCGATTACTGCCCTGTTTATGGGTTTCTTGGGCGTGATTCAAAACGACATTAAACGTGTGGTTGCGTATTCTACCCTGTCGCAACTAGGCTATATGACTGTGGCTCTGGGTGCGTCTGCCTATTCCGTGGCGATGTTCCACGTCATGACCCACGCTTTCTTTAAAGCCTTGTTGTTCTTGGCCGCAGGTAGCGCAATTATCGGTATGCACCACGACCAAGATATGCGCCACATGGGTAACCTGAAAAAATACATGCCGATTACTTGGCTGACCATGCTGATCGGTAACTTGTCGCTGATTGGTACGCCGTTCTTCTCCGGCTTCTATTCCAAAGATTCGATTATCGAAGCAGCGAAATACAGCACCCTGCCGGGCAGCGGCTTTGCCTATTTTGCCGTCCTCGCCAGCGTGTTCGTTACCGCGTTCTACGCGTTCCGCCAATACTTTATGGTGTTCCACGGCGAAGAGAAATGGCGCAGCCTGCCTGAACATCATGACGATCATCATGGCGAAGAACATCACGGCTTGGGCAAAAATGACAATCCGCACGAAAGCCCGTTGGTTGTTACCCTGCCTTTGATTTTGCTTGCCATTCCGTCCGTCATCATCGGCTATGTTGCCATCGAGCCTATGCTTTACGGCGACTTCTTCAAAGACGTGATTTTCGTCAACGCCGACGCGCATCCGACCATGCACATCATGAAAGAAGAGTTCCACGGCGCATTGGCAATGGTGTCACACAGCCTACATTCGCCTGTACTCTACCTTGCTATTGCAGGTGTCTTGAGCGCATGGCTCCTGTACGTCAAACTGCCGCACCTGCCTGCAAAAATTGCACAGACGTTCCGTCCGATTTACGTTTTGTTTGAAAACAAATACTACCTCGACGTCCTGTATTTCAACGTTTTCGCCAAAGGCACGCGCGCATTGGGTACCTTTTTCTGGAAAGTCGGCGATACCGCCATTATCGATAACGGCATTGTCAATGGCTCTGCCAAACTGGTCGGCGCGATTGCCGCGCAAGTGCGTAAAGCCCAAACCGGCTTTATCTATACCTACGCCGCCGCTATGGTATTCGGCGTATTGGTACTGCTCGGCATGACCTTCTGGGGATTGTTCCGATAAAAGCGGGATTTCAGACGGCCTGTCTATAGTTTGTGTGTATAGGGGCCGTCTAAAAAAGAAAATTTGAGCAACAATAATGATTGAAGACAAATTACCGCAGGCCCTGGACGAAGTCCGCGAAGCCATCGACGGTTTGGATAAGGGATTAATCGAATTACTCGCCCGCCGGCAGAAACTGGTACAGCAGGCTGGTCGTCTGAAACCTAAAAACGATGTGCAGGCGGTTTCCGCGCCCGAACGGGTGGCTCAAGTGATTGCCTCTCGCCGCGCTTATGCCGAAAAGGCCGGTTTGTCGCACGAAGTAGCAGAAGCAGTTTGGCGCAGCATGATTGATGCGTTCATTAAACTTGAGATGGATACCAACCGTACCGACGGAGCGTAGTCAAAATCTTCGGATAACGGTTTTGACAAGAAAAATAGGGAAGAGGCCGTCTGAAATATAGAGGCGAGAAAAAACATGTTGGACACACAACAAACCATCCGCTCCGCCGAATTTACCGCTTCCCGCGCATGGGGCGCACTCGACATCGCCAATATGAACGGCACCACCGTGCGCCTGCACTGGACGAACCAGCCCTACAAATGGCACATCAACGACGGCGAGGAAGTGTTTGCTGTGATGGATGGCGAAGTTAATATGCACTACCGAGAAAACGGCGAAGAACACATCGTTCGTTTGAAAAGTGGAGATATCTTTTACGCAGGAATCGGCACGGAACACGTTGCCCATCCGTGCGGCGAAGCGCGGATTTTGGTGATTGAGAAAGAGGACAGTGTTTGAGGCCGTCTGAAAAGAAGGTTTGAGACAGCAACAGAATAAGAGAATGACGGCAGATATACATTTTTCTTGATTTTGCCGTACACAAAATACACAATCTTTTTCAGACGGCCTCCTGAAATGTCGTCTGGAAACCAACCCATACAACTATATTTTTTATTTTAACCACAGGTTAACCACTATGTTTTCCAACTACCTACTCAGCTTGGCAATATGGATACCCATCGCCGCAGGTGTGCTGGTTTTGGCGACCGGTAAGGACAGCCGTGCGCCGCTGGCGCGTGTGCTTGCCTTCATGGGTGCGCTTGCCGGTTTCTTGGTAACGCTGCCCCTGTTTACCGGTTTCGATCGTTTGAGCGGCGGCTATCAGTTTACCGAGTTCCACGAGTGGATTCCGCTGCTGAAAATCAACTACGCATTGGGCGTGGACGGTATTTCAGTGCTCTTTATCATCTTAAATGCGTTTATTACGCTGTTGGTGGTATTGGCCGGTTGGGAAGTCATTCAGAAACGTCCGGCGCAGTATATGGCGGCATTCCTGATCATGTCGGGTTTGATTAACGGCGCGTTTGCCGCGCAGGATGCGATTCTGTTTTATGTGTTCTTCGAGGGTATGCTGATTCCGCTGTACCTGATTATCGGTGTATGGGGTGGCCCGCGTCGCGTCTATGCGTCGGTCAAGCTGTTCCTCTATACGCTGATGGGTTCGCTCTTGATGCTGGTTGCCATGGTTTACCTGTACTATCAAACAGGCAGCTTCTCTATTGTCGATTTCCAAAACATCAAACAGATTCCGTTGGGCGTACAGCAGCTTTTGTTTGTGGCATTCTTCCTGTCATTTGCCGTAAAAGTGCCGATGTTCCCTGTGCACACTTGGTTGCCGGATGCCCACGTTGAAGCGCCGACCGGCGGTTCGATGGTGTTGGCAGCAATTACGCTGAAACTGGGTGCGTATGGTCTCTTGCGCTTTATCCTGCCGATTATGCCGGACGCGGCACGCTATTTTGCCCCTGTGATCATCGTATTGAGCCTGATTGCCGTGATTTACATCGGTATGGTGGCTTTGGTGCAAACCGATATGAAAAAACTGGTGGCGTACTCTTCCATCAGCCATATGGGTTTTGTCACTTTAGGCATGTTCCTGTTTGTGAACGGCCAACTGAATGACTGGGCATTGAAAGGCGCAATCATTCAAATGATTTCCCACGGTTTTGTGTCCGCCGCGATGTTTATGTGTATCGGCGTGATGTACGACCGCCTGCATACCCGCAATATTGCCGATTATGGCGGCGTGGTCAATGTGATGCCTAAGTTTGCGGCGTTTATGATGTTGTTCGGTATGGCCAATGCCGGTCTGCCTGCAACTTCCGGCTTTGTGGGCGAGTTTATGGTGATTATGGGCGCGGTTAAAGTGAATTTCTGGGTAGGTGCGTTGGCTGCTATGACTCTGATTTACGGTGCGTCTTATACCCTGTGGATGTACAAACGCGTTATTTTTGGTGCGATTCACAATCCGCACGTTGCCGAAATGAAAGACATCAATTGCCGCGAATTTGCGATTTTGGCGATTTTGGCGGTTGCTGTATTGGGCATGGGTCTGTATCCGCAAGCGTTTATCGAAGTAGTGCATCAAGCGGCAAACGATTTGATTGCCCATGTGGCACAAAGCAAGATTTGAGGTGTGTAAATGAACTGGTCTGATTTGAATTTAATGCCTGCCATGCCCGAAATCGTGCTGCTTGCGCTATTGGGTGTCGTATTGCTGGCAGACTTGTGGATTTGCGATAAAAACCGTTATTTGACCCATCTGATGAGTTTGGGAACGGTCATCATCGTGGCCGTTACCCAGTTGGCGGTATGGGAGCAGGGCAGTGTCGATGCCTTTCACGGTATGTATATTGCAGACGGCATGTCCCGTTTGGCAAAACTGGTGCTGTATGCACTGACGTTTGGTCTGTTTATTTACAGTAAACCGTACAACCAAGACCGCCAAATCTTCAAAGGTGAGTTTTACACCCTGTCATTGTTTGCCCTGTTGGGTATGAGCGTCATGGTCAGCTCGGCACATTTCCTGACTGCGTATATCGGTTTGGAATTGTTGTCTTTGTCGCTGTACGCCATGATTGCCCTGCGCCGCGATTCCGGCCGCTCTGCCGAGGCCGCACTGAAATACTTCGTATTGGGCGCGTTGGCCTCCGGCTTGCTGCTTTATGGTATTTCCATGGTTTACGGCGCCACCGGCTCTCTTGATTTTGCTTCCGTCTTGGCTTCTGCTTTCAATGAGCAGGCTAATGAATGGTTGTTGAAATTGGGTATGGTATTTATTGTGGTCGCCATTGCATTTAAATTGGGTGCGGTTCCATTCCATATGTGGGTGCCCGATGTGTATGATGGCGCGCCAACCTCTGTTACCGCCTTTGTGGGTACGGCTCCGAAAATTGCCGCTGTTGTCTTTGCGTTCCGTATCCTTGTTACCGGTATGGGTACCATACATTCAGACTGGGCGCCGATGTTGGCCATTCTTGCCGTTGCTTCTTTGGTGGTCGGTAACCTTGCCGCCATCATGCAAACCAATATCAAACGTATGCTTGCCTATTCCACTGTATCGCACATGGGCTTTATCCTGTTGGCGTTTATGGCAGGCGCAGTCGGCTTTACTGCAGGTTTGTATTACGCCATTACCTATGCTTTGATGGCGGCAGTCAGCTTCGGCGTTTTGATGGTATTGTCCACCAAAGACATTGAATGTGAAAACATCAAAGACCTCGCAGGCCTTAACCAACGCCATGCATGGTTTGCCTTCCTGATGTTGCTGTCTATGTTCTCCATGGCGGGTATTCCACCGCTGATGGGTTTTTACGCCAAATTCGGAGTGATTATGGCACTCTTGAAACAAGGCCATGTTTGGTTGTCCGTATTTGCCGTCATCATGTCGCTGATTGGTGCGTTCTACTACCTGCGCGTGGTCAAAGTCATCTACTTCGATGCTCCTGACCATGACCAGCCGGTCGGCAGTAACTATGCCGCCAAATTTGTTCTGACGGTCAATGCCTTCCTGCTGCTCCTGTGGGGTATCATGCCGCAAACCGTTATCGACTGGTGTGCCAAAGCATTGATAAATACCCTGTAAGCTTCAAACAAAACCAACGGCGGCTGTTCCAAAGTCGCCGTTTTTGTTAGGATTCGCATTCGGATGAAATATACCCAAAGTTCAGACGGCCTCAAGCCTTTGAACAATCATCAAGCGGGTATTATCAAGATATTGAATATTCCACGGATAATGATGGGCAAGAATGTCCATTTAACATGTTAAAATCACACACAGGCCGTCTGAAAACAGAAAGACCACCATGACCGCATCCATGTACATTCTTTTGCTGTTGGCACTTATCTTTGCCAACGCACCATTTATTACCACCAAATTCTTCGGCATCATCGCCCTGAAACGCAAACACATCGGTCATCACTTGATCGAATTGCTGGCAGGCTTCCTTCTTACTGCAATCCTCGCTTATATCCTCGAATCGCGCGCAGGAGCCGTACATGCTCAAGATTGGGAGTTTTACGTGACCGTTGTCTGCCTCTACCTGATTTTTGCTTTCCCATGCTTCGTATGGCGTTACTTTTGGAATGAGCGAAATAGAGAGTAGGAATTGGATTTGAATAAGGAAAAGGCCGTCTGAAAATCTTTCAGACGGCCTTTATTTTGTTTGATGTTAAATATCGGTTAGAAAACAAGGCTGTTGGGGCGTAAAGCCTTGTCGTGAGGGCGGTTTAACGGTACTATTCTCGGTTAATCCTATTTTATTCCTATGAAATTGAAAGTATAAGATGATTAATGATATTCAAAAGACAGCTGAAGGCAAAATGCAGCGTTCTCTGGAAGTATTGAAAGACAATCTGGCTAAAGTGCGTACCGGCCGTGCGCATACCGGCCTGCTTGACCAAGTGGAAGTGGAATACTGGGGCAGCATGGTGCCTGTGAGCCAAGTGGCAAACGTAACGCTTTTGGATGCGCGTACGATTGGTGTGAAACCTTTTGAAAGCAATATGGCTTCAAAAGTCGAGAAAGCGATCCGTGACTCCAACTTGGGTCTGAACCCTGCTTCTGTCGGTGATTTGATCCGTGTCCCTATGCCTATGCTGACTGAGGAACGCCGTAAGGATTTGATCAAAGTGGTACGCGGCGAGGCGGAAGAGGGCCGTGTGTCTATCCGCAATGTGCGCCGTGATGCAAACGACCACATCAAAAAATTGTTGAAAGACAAAGAGATTTCTGAAGATGAAGCCCGCCGCGGCGAGGAAGCGGTTCAGAAGTTAACCGACAAATATATTGCTGAGGCAGACAAGCTCTTGGCCGTCAAAGAAGAAGATTTGATGGCGATTTAATCCTGTGTGCAAACCGTTCAGACGGCCTTTGGACGGTTTGCTCCCTGAAAGGCAGACATGAAAAGCAGTACGCAGACAATTTTGGAACACTCTGCCATCCCCCGACATATTGCTGTGATTATGGACGGCAACGGACGTTGGGCAAAGAAGCGTTTTCTTCCCCGTGTGATGGGGCATAAGCGCGGCTTGGATGCGCTGGAGAACATGGTGAAGCATTGTGCTGAGCTGGGTGTGCGGTATTTGACCGTGTTTGCTTTTTCGACTGAAAACTGGCGACGCCCCGAGGAAGAGGTTTCTTTTCTGATGGGGCTGTTTTTGCAGGCTTTGCAAAAGCAGGTGCGCCGTTTGCACGACAACAATATGCGCTTGAAAGTTATCGGCAGCCGCGAGCGGTTTCATGCTGAAATCCTGAAGGGGATTGAGGCGGCCGAGGCGTTGACGGCAAACAATACCGGTTTGACTTTGAGCATTGCCGCCGATTATGGCGGCCGCTGGGATATTTTGCAGGCGGCAAATCAGTTGATTGCCGAGGGTGCGACTGAGATTACGGAAGAGGCATTGTCGCGCTATTTGATGTTGGGTGATGCACCCGAGCCAGATTTGTTTATCCGCACCGGCGGCGAGACGCGCATCAGTAATTTCCTGCTGTGGCAGATGGCGTACGCTGAATTGTATTTTACGGATACGCTGTGGCCTGATTTTAATGAGAAATCGCTGAATGAGGCGATTACTTCGTTCCAAAAACGGGAGCGCCGCTTCGGACGGACTTCCGAACAGCTGCCGGTTGAGCAGCAACGGGGTTGAGAACTATGTTGAAACAACGGATTTTGACGGCGCTGTGGCTCTTGCCGCTGATGCTGGGTATGCTGTTTTATGCACCTATGTGGCTGTGGGCGGCGTTTTGCGGCCTGATTGCCATGCTGACTTTGTGGGAATATGCCCGCATGAGCGGCTTGGATAAGTTGAAAATCAACCATTATTTGGCTTCAACGCTGGTGTTTGGCGTGATTGCCTATGCCGGCGGTTGGCAGTTGCCTGATTTGGTTTGGTATGTCGTATTGGCGTTTTGGCTGATTGTCATGCCTTGGTGGCTGAAGGCGAAATGGAAGTTAAACGGTGGCTGGCAGGCTTACACGGTCGGTTGGTTGTTGGTGATGCCGTTTTGGTTCGCACTGGTTTACCTGCGCCCTCAGCCTGAAGATGCGCTGTCTTTATTGGCGATTATGGGTTTGGTGTGGGTGGCCGATATTGGCGCGTATTTTTGCGGCAAATCGTTTGGTAAGCGCAAAATTGCGCCGACCATCAGCCCGGGTAAAAGTTGGGAAGGTGCGATCGGCGGTGCATTATGCGTTGCCGTGTACATGACCATCGTATGGAAAGCCGGTTGGCTGGCTTTTGAAGCCGGTTGGTTAAAAACTATTTTGATCGGCTTGATTCTGACCGTTGTCAGCGTGTGCGGCGATTTGCTAGAAAGCTGGCTCAAACGTGCAGCCGGTATCAAAGACAGCAGCAATCTGTTGCCGGGACACGGCGGCGTGTTCGACCGTGTGGACAGCCTGATCGCTGTTATCAGCATTTATGCCGCCTTTGTATATTTGTTTTAAACCGCCTGTCTGACGTGGTTGAGGGGAGCTGATTATGTCCGAACAAAAACAGATTTCATCTTTATCGATCTTGGGCGTATTGTTGGCACTGGGATTGATGGCTGCGGCGTTTATTTTGGGCGTGCAGTTTAAGAATCTGCGCCAGCCGGGGACTATTACCGTAAAAGGTTTGGCGGAGAAAAACTTCCAATCCGATAGCGCGACGTGGAATACGGGCGTGAACGCGCACGGCGAGAGCTATCAGGAAGTTTTGGATTTGCTGACGGCAAGACGCAAGAAGCTGTCTAAATTTTTGGGCGAGCAAGGCTTTACGGCGGCTGAAATGAAAGTGGGCCTGCCCGAAGTGTCGCGCGTTTTCAATGAAACCCGCGACGAACTAGGCAACGTAACCCGCACGCCCAACGGCTACGATGGCGACCTCAATATTGTGGTCAACACTAAAAAACTGGACAAAATCCAAGCCGCCCAGCGCGCCATTTTGAATTTCCGTGCGCAAAACGAATTTATCCGCTTCGACAATCCGCAATATTTGCTGGGCAATTTGGAAACCATCAAACGCGATTTGATTACGCAGGCGACTGAGGATGCGCAGAAACGCGCGATCGAATTTGCTAAAACCGGCGGCGGCAAAGTGGGCGCCATGCGTTCTGCTTCGCAAGGTTCGTTCAACATCTATGCCGACACCGGCAGCAGCGAGGACGATGAGTACGGTGGTTCTTACGATAAAAGTACCGTCGGCAAACAAGTCCGACTGGTTGTTACCATCGAATACGGCATTGAGTAATTCTTTCAGACGGCCTGTTTAGCCGGGAGGTAAAAGGCCGTCTGAAAATTGGAAACGGCAAAGAAATCTATTTCAAACACAATGAATACCGTTTGCACAGCACATAAAGAACACACCATGACACAACAAGTTCTGACCATATTAGGCAGTACCGGCAGCATAGGCAAAAGCACTTTAGACGTTGTCTCCCGCCATCCCGAAAAATTCCGCGTGTTCGCGCTGGCAGGGCATAGGCAGGTAGGCAAGCTGGCGGCGCAATGCAAACAGTTCCGTCCGGAATATGCCGTGGTCGGCGATGCTGACCATGCGGCCGAGTTGGAAAAGAAACTCAAACAAGAAGGCATCAGTACGCAGGTTTTATATGGCGCTCAAGCCCTGATTGATGTCGCCTCTGCCGATGAAGTCAGCGGCGTGATGTGTGCCATTGTCGGCGCGGCCGGTTTGCCGTCGGCTTTGGCCGCCGCTCAAAAAGGCAAAACCATTTATCTGGCAAACAAAGAAACGCTGGTGGTTTCCGGCGCATTGTTTATGGAAACCGCCCGTCAAAACGGCGCCACCGTCTTGCCGATTGACAGTGAACACAATGCCATCTTCCAAGTATTGCCACGAGATTACACAGGCTGTCTGAATGAGCACGGTATCAATTCGATTATCCTGACCGCGTCGGGCGGACCATTCCTTAGCGCCGATTTAAGTACATTTGACAGCATTACGCCCGAGCAGGCGGTCAAACATCCGAATTGGAGCATGGGCCGCAAAATTTCCGTCGATTCCGCATCAATGATGAATAAGGGCTTGGAGTTGATTGAGGCGCATTGGCTGTTTAACTGTCCGCCGGAAAAACTGGAAGTCGTCATCCATCCGCAATCCGTGATTCACAGCATGGTGCGTTATCGCGATGGTTCGGTATTGGCGCAGTTGGGTAATCCCGATATGCGTACGCCGATTGCTTATTGTTTGGGCCTGCCCGAACGTATCGATTCCGGTGTGGGCGAGCTGGATTTCGGTGCATTGTCCGCATTGACCTTCCAAAAACCTGACTTTGACCGTTTCCCATGTTTGAAACTTGCCTATCAGGCCATGAATGCAGGCGGTGCCGCACCTTGCGTGTTGAACGCCGCAAACGAAGTTGCCGTGGCCGCTTTTTTAGATAAACGCATTAAGTTTACCGATATTGCCAAAGTCGTTGCCCACTGCCTTGCCCAAGATTTTTCAGACGGCCATCATGATATCGAAGGCTTGCTGGCGCAAGATGCGCAAACACGCAGGCAGGCAGAAGCCTTTATCGGCAAACAATAAAGCTTCAATGACAGGCCGTCTGAAACGTCAACCGCTTGGCATTTAGGCAGACAAAATGGAACAACTGCCTTTATAATCGGTTTTCAGACGGCCTTATCCGTTGATTATCACATTCCACTCAGGGGATTTTTTTGCAAACCTTTTTAGCCTTTATCGTCGCCATTCTGATTTTGGTCAGCCTGCATGAGTTCGGACACTATATTGTTGCCCGCTGGTGCGGCGTTAAAGTCGTGCGCTTTTCCGTCGGCTTCGGTAAGCCCTTTTTCACCCGAAAACGCGGCGATACCGAGTGGTGTCTTGCCCCGATTCCGCTGGGCGGTTACGTTAAAATGGTCGATACGCGCGAAGGCGAGGTGGCAGAGGCAGATTTGCCGTACGCCTTTGACAAGCAGCATCCGGCCAAGCGCATCGCCATTGTCGCCGCCGGTCCTTTGACCAATTTGATTTTGGCCGTTTTGCTTTACGGTTTGAGCTTTTCCTTCGGCGTAACCGAGTTGCGCCCTTATGTCGGCATGGTCGAGCCTGCCAGCATTGCTGCCAAAGCGGGTTTTCAGGCAGGCGATAAAATTGTATCGGTCAACGGAATTGCCGTTAAAGACTGGAGCGATGCGCAAACCGAGATGGTGTTGAACCTTGAAGCCGGTCCTGTAAAAGTCGCCGTTCAGACGGCCTCAAATGCCCAAGCCATCCGCATAATTGATGCCGCCGGCACGCCTGAAGCAGGTAAAGTTGCGAAAAGCCAAGGCAACATCGGCCTTTTGCCTTTTAGAATTACTAACCGCATCGGCAAAGTCTTGGCCAATAGTCCGGCCGAAAAAGCAGGTTTGAAGGAAAACGACAAACTGCTGACCGCCGATGGGAAGCCCATCGAAAGCTGGCAGGCATGGACGGAACTCTTCCGCGCCAGCCCCGGTAAACGAATCGAACTGACTTACGAGCGCGACGGTAAAATACTGGCGACCGCTATCCGGCCGGACAGCGTCGAGCAGTCGGCAGGCGTGCTGGTGGGTAGAGCAGGGCTTGCCGCCCAGGCGGATAAAGAGTGGGATAAAACCATCCGCTACCGTTATACGCCTTCCGTTGCCCAAGCCTTTGAATTGGGTTGGAACAAAACCGTCAACTATTCATGGACGACCCTCAAATTTTTCGGAAAACTGGTTACGGGCAATGCCTCTTTGAACCATATTTCCGGCCCCCTGACCATTGCCGATGTCGCCGGACAATCCGCAAAACATGGATTGCAGAGCTATCTTGAATTTCTGGCCTTGGTCAGCATCAGCTTAGGCGTGTTGAACCTTTTGCCCATACCCGTTTTAGACGGCGGACATTTGGTTTTCTATACCGCCGAATGGATACGCGGAAAGCCTTTGAGCGAGCGCATACAGGCAGTCGGCCTGCGCTTCGGACTGGCAGCCATGCTTTTGATGATGGCTGTGGCTTTCTTTAATGACATCAACCGTTTGTTTGGATAATTTATGAAACTGAACCAGATTGCTTCCGCTTTAATGGTATTGAGCCTGTCTCCGCTGGCATTGGCTGACTTTACCATTCAGGACATCCGCGTCGAAGGCCTGCAACGCACCGAGCCAAGTACCGTCTTCAACTACCTGCCCGTTAAAGTCGGTGATAATTTCAATGATGCGCGCAGTGAAGAAATCATCAAAAAACTCTATGCAACCGGTTTCTTTGACGACGTACGTGTCGAGACCATGGACAATCAAGTCCTGCTGACCGTGATTGAGCGTCCGACCATCAGCTCGCTCAATATTACCGGCGCGAAAATGCTGCAAAACGATGCCATCAAGAAAAACCTTGAAGCATTTGGTTTGGCGCAATCCCAATACTTTAACCAAGCAACGCTGAACCAAGCCGTTGCCGGTTTGAAAGAAGAGTATTTGAGCCGCGGCAAACAGTCTGTCCAAATCACTCCGACTGTAACCAAACTCGCCCGCAACCGCGTGTCTATCGATATTGCCATCGAAGAGGGCAAATCTACCAAGATTACCGATATTTCATTTGAAGGCAACGAAGTTTATTCCGACCGCCGCCTGCTGAAACAAATGTCCCTGAGCGAAGGCGGCATGTGGACTTGGATCACCAAGAGCAACCAGTTCAATGAGCAAAAATTTGCTCAGGACATGGAAAAAATCACCAATTACTACCAAAACAACGGCTACTTCAACTTCCGTATTTTGGATACTGACATCCAAACCAACGAAGACAAAACCAAGCAGACCATTAAAGTAACCGTCAGCGAAGGCGACCGCTTCCGTTGGGGCAATGTACGCATCGAAGGCGATACGCTGGAAGTGCCGAAAGAAGATTTGGAAAAACTGCTGACCATGAAGCCGGGCAAATGGTACGAGCGTGCGCAAATGTCCAATTCGCTCGAAGCCATCCAAAACCGCATGGGTCAGGCAGGTTACGCATTCAGCGAAATCAATGTCCAACCGATTCCAAATGCCGAAACGCATACTGTTGATTTTGTGTTGACCGTTCAACCGGGCCGCAAAATCTATGTAAACGAAATCAACATTACCGGCAACAACAAAACCCGTGACGAAGTTATCCGCCGCGAGTTGCGCCAAATGGAATCGGCTCCTTACGATTCTGCCAAACTGCAACGTTCTAAAGAGCGCGTCGAGTTGTTGGGCTACTTCGACAACGTTCAATTTGATGCGGTTCCTGTGGCCAATACGCCTGACCAAGTTGACCTGAACATGAGCCTGACCGAACGTTCTACCGGCTCGCTCGACTTGAGCGCAGGTTGGGTTCAGGATACCGGTTTGGTGATGTCTGCCGGTGTGGCTCAAGACAACCTGTTCGGTACGGGTAAATCCGTTGCCCTGCGTGCTTCCCGCAGTAAAACCACAGTAAACGGCTCATTGTCGTTTACCGATCCATACTTCACACCTGACGGCGTAAGCTTGGGCTATGACCTTTACGGCAAGTCTTATGATCCGCGTAAAGCTTCTTCCAGCGCGAAACAATATAAAACCACAACTTTCGGCGGCGGTTTGCGTATCGGTATTCCGGTTACCGAATATGACCGTGTGAACTTCGGTTTGGCCGCAGAGCGTCTGACCGTGAACACCTACAAAGGTGCGCCTAAACGCTATGCCGACTTTATCAACCAATACGGTAAAGGCAACGGCAACGGCGTGGGTAACTTCAAAGGCTGGTTGTACAAAGGTACCATCGGCTGGGGCCGCAACAAAACCGACAATGCCTTGTGGCCGACTCGCGGTTACCTGACTGGCGTAAACGGTGAAATCGCCTTGCCGGGCAGCGACCTGCAATACTATACCCTGACCCACAACCAAACCTGGTTCTTCCCGTTGAGCAAAGATTTCACGCTGATGCTGGGTGGCGAAGTCGGTTATGGCAACGGTTACGGCAAAACCAAAACCATGCCGTTCTTTGAAAACTTCTACGGCGGCGGCTTAGGCTCTGTCCGCGGTTTTGAAAGCGGTACGCTGGGCCCGAAAGTCTATGACGAATACGGCGAGAAAATCAGCTACGGCGGTAACAAAAAAGCCAACGTTTCCGCAGAGTTGCTCTTCCCGATGCCGGGTATTAAAGACTCGCGTACTGTCCGTCTGAGCCTGTTTGCCGATGCAGGCAGCGTGTGGGACGACAAAACCTACAATGACAGCAGCAGCAATTCTTATTACACCAATGGCGCGTTCCAAAACGTGTATGGCGTAGGCACTACGCACAAATCGACATTCAAAAACGAATTGCGCTACTCAGCCGGTGCTGCCGTGACCTGGCTCTCTCCGCTGGGTCCGATGAAGTTCAGTTATGCTTATCCGATTAAGAAAAAAGAAGGCGACGAAATCCAACGCTTCCAATTCCAACTCGGTACGACATTCTGATGATGTTTAGGCCGTCTGAAACCGGGTTTGTCCGTTTCAGACGGCCTCATGGCAGATTGGCGGCAAGCTTATTGCAAACCGCCCGTTTGTTTTTAAGCAAGGATTTTTATCATGAGTAAAATAGCCGACACCCTCCGTGTCCTCGCCGTAGTCCTGCCGGGTTTCGTGCTTTTGCCACAAGCGGCGGCGGATGGCGTGCAGAAAATCGGTTTTATCAATACCGAGCGCGTTTATCAGGAATCCAAGCAGGCGCAAAGCATTCAGACGACTTTGGAAAAAGAGTTCAAAAGCCGTCAAACCGCCTTGCAAAAGCTGCAGCAGGAAGGCGAGGCTTTGGAGCAAAAACTGAGTAGCGACAAACTCAGCGACAGCCAAAGGGAAGCCGAAACCCAAAAATGGCGCAATCTGGTACAGAAATTCCGCAAGCAGCAGGCCGAGTTGGCAGAAGACTACAATCTGCGCCGCAATGAAGAATTCGCCGCGCTCCAGCAAAATGCCAACCGCGTCATCGTCGATTTGGCCAAGCGCGAAGGTTACGATTTCATCTTGCAGGACGTGATTTACGTTAACGGCCGCTATGACATTACCGACAGCGTTATCAAAGCCTTAAATGCTCACTGACCCTGCTCGGCAGCGAATGTAACCATATAGACAAACCTAAGGCCGTCTGAAACCCAAACCGGCATCTTTCAGACGGCCTGACATCTTGACGGCAGATTATCATGACTTCACAAGCATACACCCTGTCCCGAATCGTTTCCCAGCTTGGCGGCGAATGGAAAGGCGAAGACATCGCCATTACCGCCGTCCGTCCGTTGGATCAGGCGCAGGCAGAACACATCAGCTTTTTGGCCAACCCGAAATACAAAGCCGAAGTGCACGACAGTCAGGCAGGCGCAGTGATTGTGTCACCGAAAGCCGCAGACGAATTTGCAGGCCGCAACCTGATTGTGGCTGCCGACCCTTATCTTTATTTTGCCAAAGTGGCACGATTGTTCTCGCCGATTGTCAAAGCACAGGGCGGCGTACATCCGACCGCTGTTGTCGAGGCAAGCGCCAAAGTGCCGGCAAGCTGCGAAATCGGCGCAAATGCCTATATCGGCGCGAATGCCGTATTGGGCGAAGGTTGCCGTATTTTGGCCAATGCCGTTGTCCAACACGATTGCACGTTGGGCGATGAAGTCGTGTTGCATCCCAACTCCGTCATCTATTACGGCTGCACTTTGGGCAACCGTGTCGAAATCCACAGCGGCGCCGTCATCGGCGCGGACGGTTTCGGCTTGGCCTTTGCCGGCGATTCATGGTTTAAAATTCCGCAAACCGGCGCAGTCACGCTGGGCGATGATGTGGAAATCGGTTCAAATACCAACATCGACCGCGGCGCGATGAGTGACACAACCGTCGGCAACGGTACTAAAATCGACAACCAAGTCCAAATCGGCCACAACTGCAAAATCGGTTCGCACACCGTTATCGCCGCCAAAACCGGCATTTCCGGCAGCGTCACCATCGGCAATTATTGCATTATCGGCGGCGGCGTCGGCACGGTCGGACACATCGAAATCGCCGATAAAACCACCATCGGCGGCGGCACATCCGTTACCCACAGCATTACCGAAAGCGGCCAGCATTTGGCCGGTATTTTCCCGATGTCGGGCTACAAAGACTGGGCGCGCAATGCCGTTTATATCCACCGTTTGAGCGAAATGAACAAACGCCTCAAAACGCTGGAAAAACAGCTTGCCGACAGCGACGAAGCCTAAAGGCGGCGCAAACAGTCCGCGCCCCGCATCAGAATACGTTTAAACCCAATACAAACAAGGAAAGACGAACATCATGGACGTACAACTCCCGATCGAAGCCAAAGACATTCAAAAACTTATCCCACACCGTTATCCGTTTTTGCAACTCGACCGCATTACCGCGTTCGAACCGATGAAAACCCTGACTGCGATTAAAAACGTGACCATGAACGAGCCGCAGTTCCAAGGCCACTTTCCCGACCTGCCCGTGATGCCCGGCGTGCTGATTATCGAAGCCATGGCGCAAGCGTGCGGCACACTCGCCATCCTCAGCGAAGGCGGCCGCAAAGAAAACGAATTCTTCTTCTTCGCCGGTATCGATGATGCCCGTTTCAAACGCCAAGTCATCCCCGGCGACCAACTGGTTTTTGAAGTCGAGCTGTTGACCAACAAACGCGGTATCGGCAAATTCAATGCCGTTGCCAAAGTTGACGGCCAAGTTGCCGTTGAAGCCGTGATTATGTGCGCCAAACGCGTGGTGTAAGAATGGGACAGGCCGTCTGAAAGCTTCAGACGGCATCTTGCAGGCAATACCTGTATCAGACAGCAAGGAAACAGCATGACCCCTATCCATCCGACCGCCGTCATCGACCCCAAAGCCGAACTCGACTCCAGCGTCAAAGTCGGCCCGTACAGCATCATCGGCCCCAATGTGCAAATCGGTGCGAATACCGAAATCGGCCCGCATGCCGTCATCAACGGCCATACGACCATCGGTGAAAACAACCGCATTTTCCAATTTGCCAGCCTCGGCGAAATTCCTCAGGACAAAAAATACCGCGACGAGCCGACCAAGCTGATTATCGGCAACGGCAACACCATCCGCGAATTTACGACGTTCAACCTCGGCACAGTCACCGGCATCGGCGAAACCCGTATCGGCGACGACAACTGGATTATGGCCTACTGCCACCTCGCCCATGACTGCGTGGTCGGCAACCATACTATCTTCGCCAATAACGCCTCACTCGCAGGCCACGTTACCATCGGCGACTACGTCGTCTTGGGCGGCTACACGCTGGTGTTCCAATTCTGCCAAATCGGCGACTACGCCATGACCGCGTTTGCCGCAGGCGTACACAAAGACGTACCGCCGTACTTCATGGCCGCAGGCTACCGCGCCGAACCGGCCGGCCTCAACAGCGAAGGTATGCGCCGCAACGGTTTCACCGCCGAACAGATTGCCTCCGTCAAAGATGCGTATAAAACCATTTACCATCGCGGCATTCCGTTTGAAGAAGCCAAGGCGGACATTCTGAAACGTGCCGAAACCCAAAGCGAATTGGCGGTATTTAAAGACTTTTTTGCACAATCCACACGCGGCATTATCCGTTGATTGATGGATTGAAGGCCGTCTGAAACTTTTTCAGACGGCCTTTGGATTGCAAAATCCACGTAGTAGGGCAGTTTCCTGTCTGTTTGCTGCCGATGCCGTCTGAAAACGGGCGGGCAAACGTCCGCCACAAAATCTTTTAGCTTCCAAACCTCAATAACACATGAACCCCAATTCTTCCCCCCTTATCGCCATCAGCGTAGGCGAAGCTTCCGGCGACTTGCTCGGCGCACACTTAATCCGTGCCATTAAGGCGCGTTGCCCGAATGCGCGGTTTACCGGCATCGGCGGCGAGCGCATGAAGGCGGAGGGTTTTGAGAGTTTGTACGATCAGGAAAAGCTGGCGGTGCGCGGTTTTGTTGAGGTCATCAAACGCCTGCCGCAGATTTTGAAAATCCGCAAAGGGCTGGTGAGCGATTTAATCCGCCTCAAGCCGGATGTGTTTATCGGCATCGATGCGCCGGACTTCAATCTCGGCGTGGCGGAAAAACTCAAGCAGGCAGGCATTCATACCATTCATTACGTCAGCCCGTCAGTTTGGGCTTGGCGGCGAGAACGGGTCAATAAAATCGTGCATCAGGTCAACCGCGTGTTGTGCCTGTTTCCGATGGAGCCGCAGCTTTATATCGATGCAGGCGGCAAGGCTGAGTTTGTCGGTCATCCGATGGCGCAAACCATGCCCGTGGAAGCGGATAGGGCGGCTGCGCGGCACAAGCTAGGTGTGCCTGCGGACGTACCTGTGTTTGCCATATTGCCCGGCAGCCGCGTGAGCGAAATCGATTACATGGCGGCGGTGTTTTTTCAGACGGCCTTACTGCTGCTGAAACGTTATCCGCAGGCACAGTTTTTACTGCCTGTGGCGACGGTCGCAACGCGCAAACGCATTACCGAAATTTTGGCGCAGCCTGAGTTCTCCCCCCTTCCCATTACGTTGACTGACAAGCAGTCGGATACGGTTTGCACCGCTGCCGACGTGGTATTGGTCACCAGCGGTACGGCAACTTTGGAAGTGGCCTTGTGTAAGCGGCCTATGGTCATCAGCTACAAAATTTCGCCGCTGACTTATGCGTATGTGAAAAACAAAATCAAAGTGCCGCATGTCGGTTTGCCCAATATTCTGTTGGGTAAAGCCGCCGTTCCCGAGCTGCTGCAACATGATGCCGTCCCTGAAAAACTGGCGCAGGCCGTGGCAGACTGGTATGACCACCCTGAAGCCGTGGCCGCGTTGGAACAAGATTTCTACGCCTTGCATCTGCTGTTGAAAAAAGATACGGCGGCATTGGCGGCGGCGGCAGTATTGGAGGAAGCCGGGTTTTCAGACGGCCTGAAAGACAAGTAAGGAAAATACATGAATTTATTGGGAGCCTTGGCCAAGGTTGGCAGCCTGACGATGGTATCGCGCATTTTGGGCTTTGTGCGCGATACGATTATCGCCCGTGCGTTTGGTGCAGGCATGGCGACGGATGCGTTTTTTGTCGCGTTCAAACTGCCTAATCTTTTGCGGCGCGTGTTCGCAGAGGGCGCGTTTGCCCAAGCCTTCGTGCCGATTTTGGCGGAATACAAAGAAACCCGCTCTCCTGAAGCCACGCAGGCGTTTGTGCGTCATGTGGCCGGTATGTTGTCGTTTGTGTTGGTCATCGTTACCGCGCTGGGTATACTTGCCGCGCCGTGGGTGATTTATGTTTCCGCGCCCGGTTTTGCCAAAGATGCCGATAAGTTTCAGCTTTCCATCGACCTGCTGCGGGTGACGTTCCCTTATATCTTTTTGATTTCACTATCCTCTTTTGTAGGCTCGATACTTAATTCCTATCATAAATTCGGCATTCCCGCCTTTACGCCGACATTTTTGAACATCTCCTTTATCGTCTTTTCCCTGTTTTTCATACCGTATTTTGATCCGCCTGTTATGGCATTGGCGTGGGCAGTGTTTGTCGGCGGCGTGTTGCAGCTGGTGTTTCAACTGCCTTGGTTGGCGAAACTGGGCTTCTTGAAAATGCCCAAACTCAGCTTTAAAGACGCAGCGGTCAACCGCGTAATGAAACAGATGGGGCCGGCTATTTTGGGCGTGAGCGTGGCGCAGATTTCCTTGGTCATCAATACCATCTTCGCCTCGTTTTTGCAGTCCGGCAGCGTGTCGTGGATGTATTACGCCGATCGACTGATGGAATTGCCGACCGGCGTTTTAGGCGTGGCACTCGGTACGATTTTGCTGCCTACCTTGTCCAAACACGCAGCCAGTCAGGATACCGAGCAGTTTTCCGGCCTGCTCGACTGGGGTTTGCGCCTGTGTATGCTGCTGACCCTGCCTGCCGCCGTCGGTCTTGCCGTGTTGTCTTTCCCTCTGGTTACGACCTTGTTCATGTACCGTGAATTTACGCTGCACGATGCGCAAATGACCCAATATGCGCTGATTGCCTATTCCTTCGGCTTGATCGGTCTGATTATGATTAAAGTGTTGGCTCCCGGTTTCTACGCCCGCCAAAACATCAAAACCCCCGTTAAAGTCGCTATTTTCACGCTGATTTGCACGCAGTTGATGAACCTCGCTTTCATTTCGCCGCTCAAACACGTCGGCCTGTCCCTCGCTATCGGTTTGGGCGCGTGTTTGAATGCAGGTTTGCTGTTTTTCCTTTTGCGCAAACACGGCATCTACCGCCCCGGCAAAGGTTGGGCAGCGTTTTTGGTCAAAATGGCCATCTCTTTGGTCGTCATGGGCGGCGGTTTGTGGCTGGCGCAATCTTATCTGCCGTTTGAATGGGTGCACGTCGGCGGCTTTAAAAAAGCAGGCCAACTCTGCATTCTGATTGCCTTGGGTGGCGGCCTCTACTTCGTTTCCCTCGCCGCGCTCGGTTTTCGTCCGCACCATTTCCGCAGGGTGGAAAAATAAGCAGCCTCAGGGCGTATGTGCTTGGCTTAAAGATTATTTGCTAAAAAGGCCGTCTGAAACATTTTCAGACGGCCTTTTCTTGTTTTACGTTTTAACTGTAAAGCTTCGCTCCTTTTTTGACGAACTCAATCGCTTTTTCTTCCATGCCTTGCTGCTTCGCTTTTTGCTTGTCAGCGTAGTCGCGCACTTCCTGCGTGATTTTCATCGAGCAGAATTTGGGACCGCACATCGAGCAGAAGTGGGCGATTTTCGCGCCTTCGGCGGGCAGGGTTTCGTCGTGGAAGCTCTCGGCGCGTTCGGGGTCGAGGCTTAAGCGGAATTGGTCGCGCCAGCGGAATTCGAAACGCGCCTTGCTCAGGGCGTTGTCGCGCAACTGCGCGCCCGGCCAGCCTTTGGCGAGGTCGGCGGCGTGGGCGGCGAGTTTGTAGGTAATGATGCCGGTGCGCACGTCTTCTTTGTCGGGTAGGCCGAGATGCTCTTTCGGAGTAACGTAGCAGAGCATGGCTGTGCCGTACCAGCCGATATTGGTCGCGCCTATGCCCGAGGTGATGTGGTCGTAGCCGGGGGCGATGTCGGTAACGAGCGGGCCGAGGGTGTAGAAAGGCGCTTCAAAGCAGTGTTGCAACTCTTCGGTCATGTTTTCTTTGACGTGTTGCAACGGCACATGGCCGGGGCCTTCGATCATGACTTGGACGTCGTGTTCCCACGCTTTGGCGGTCAATTCGCCCAAGGTGTGCAATTCGGCGAATTGAGATTCGTCGTTGGCATCGGCAATGCAGCCGGGGCGCAGGCCGTCGCCGAGGCTGAACGACACGTCGTAGGCTTTCATGATTTCGCAGATTTCGTCGAAATGCGTGTAGAGGAAGTTTTCCCGATGGTGGGCGAGACACCATTTCGCCATGATGGAGCCGCCGCGCGATACGATGCCGGTGAGGCGGTCGGCCGTCATCGGCACATAACGCAGCAACACGCCTGCGTGCAGGGTGAAATAGTCCACGCCTTGTTCCGCCTGCTCGATTAAGGTATCGCGTACCAAATCCCAAGTCAGGTCTTCGGCGATGCCGCCGGTTTTTTCCAAAGCCTGATAGATGGGCACAGTGCCGATGGGGACGGGCGCGTTGCGGATAATCCATTCGCGCGTTTCGTGGATGT